>CAIKNO010000211.1 GCA_903828805.1 uncultured Sandaracinus sp.
CTGGGTGCTGGTCGAGGGCATCGACGGCGGGGAGAACGCCTATGACCTCACGGTCTCAGTGAACCCCTCGAATCGAGTCTGCGAGCCGGATGCGCGCGACAACCCAGGCGGCCCCGCGGGCGCCGTATTCCTCGGCAACGGGCAGGCCGGGGTCTGTGATGCCTGGTTGTGCAACGACCAGCGGGGCACGGGGGACTGGTACAGCTTCGACATCCTCCCCGGGACACTCGACCGGACCGTGTTGGTCACCTATGCCGAAAACGCCGACGGGCGCGTCGCCATCCTCCCCGTCCTCAACGGCATGTACTCCGAGGCGCCGCTCGACGTCCCGAGCGACCCGCGCGAGGCGTGCCTGAACATCCGCGCCAGCGCGCTGGGCGGCCGCGTCGACATCGGAATCATGGGCGACCGGGAGAGCGCCGCCGACGGGGACGAACAGATCGACTACACACTCCACATCCTGCCCACGGACCTCGCGCTCGACCCCGACGGGCGCTGCGACGAGTTCGTCGGCGCGCCCATGAACGTCTGGGAGATCGACCAGCCCTGACCGCCGCGGGCGTCAGAGCTCGTCCGGACAAGCCCAGGTCCACTCGGGGTAGGCGTTGCCCTCACCGAAGTCGCCGATCGCCACGGCCGTCCCGCTCGAATCTCGCAGGGTCATGCGCAGGACGCCGGCCAAGCCGCCCTCCACGTACGTCACGGCCCCGGCCTCGCCCGTCAGCGTCGTTCGGCCTTCGGTCGCGGACAGCTCCGTGAAGCCGAAGCCGATGCGACCATTCGACAACAGGTCGCCGAGCCGCACCCGCCGGGCGAGGGCGACGTAGCGGACCGTCGCCCGGCCGCGGACGTCCAGGACCTGCGCGCGCGCGTCGACCCCGAGGTCGGCCAGGTTGTGGAGCGGCCCGAGGCCGCCGGCCTCCCCGCCGAAGTACATCAGCATGAGGTCGTCGAGGGAGAGGGAGAGCACGACGCGGCGCGCCCACGGGGCGCCCCCCGGGAAGAGGACGTCCGCCAGCGGTCCCAGCCGCTTCCACGTCAGCGTGTATGTGTTCGGCCGCTCGGGCGCGTCCATCATCTCCTGGAAACTCATGCTCGTCTCGACGCGCGCCCCCTCGAGATAGCTCTCCAGGTCGAACACCGAGGTCTGGAGCGCGTCCTCGGTCCCGGCGCGGTGGAAGACCACGTCGTAGTGCGACTCGTCCCCCGTGCCCATCCGGATGCGCCACGCGCCGCCCGGCGCCGCGCGGAAGTCCCCCACGCGGTCGGCATCGGCGGTGCGACCGAGCCCGAGCGCCGCCAGCGTCTCCCCGGAGAAGAACCGAGCGTTGGAGGTGAAGATCAGCGGGAGCAGACTCTCGACGAGCCCCATCTGGGCGCCGCCGCAGACGACGATCTCATGCACGGAGGCGTCCGTCGCCGCCAGGAGTCCCGTCATGCGGCGAGCATCGGCGGCTGACGGGACACATCGCGCGGGCGGCCCGCGGTCGTCCCCTCGGTCCGCCGATGGGTCCGGATCGGCGGCAGAGTCGAGATCGGGTTGGGCCGATTCGCCCGACCGGGTCTCGGCCTCCGGGGTCGGATAGGTCTCGACGCAGGCGGTCAGGCAAGAGAGCAGGAGGAACCCGAGTGGGTGTGGTTTCATGCCGGGCCGCCGTTGCATGTGTGATGCCAAACCGTGGGCGCCGCGCTCGTCACGTGTATGCGGGGCGCGGACGCCCCCGCGTGGAGCACCTGCACCGGAGGCGTGGGGGTCGGGTACTCCCGGTGGGCAGGCGCGGTTCCCCCCGAGTGGAGCACGCGTACCGGAGCCACCGAGTCACGCACCCGGCATCGGCGCGCCCTGCGGGACGGCCGGGCACGATCCGTCGACTCATCGCTGAACGCGGGCCCTTCGAGTCGCGACCCGCGGACGTGCGGACGAAGCTCCACGTCCGTGTTGCAGGGCTCACCCGGGCGCGTCCCCGGCGTTCGACGACATGCGCGTGCTCGATGGAGCGCTGCCCGAAGTCACCGGCCCCGAGGTGCCCGAGAAGGCCGGCACACGGTGGCCCGAGCCGGGGCATGTGTTCGCGGGGGGCGCTTCATCTTGATCACTCCTGCCGCGGTGGCTTCAAATCAATCCTCACGAGGACAATCGCACAGTCGACGCACTCGCTGTCCCTCGGGTCGCGACTCGTGGTCGCGCTCCCCTTCCACCCGCTGTCGCTCGTGGCCACCGCGGAAACGTCCTCGGGAAACGTATACGCATACAAGTCGAATCCAGAACAGTCGAACTCGACTGCCCCGTCGCCTGTGAGGACGCGGGCCTCGCCCGAGTCCGAACCGCACTGTACCTTGTAGTCACACCCGTCGAGAGAGATGGTCCATGTGACGTGTTCTATGGGTGCGTACTCGATGCCGGGCCGCCCGACGAACGCCGCGCTGAGCTCCGTATATCGACACCCCGTATGACACTCGTCGCACCCCGTGAGAATCGCTCCGAGGACGCACAGCCGCGCCAACGAGACCATGGTTGGGAGTCGAGCAATCGGCGCCGGATCGCCGTTCAGGCTCGGTGTAGGTGACATCAGAGGACTTGTACGACAAGGGGGCCCGGCGCCACAATGGGCCGGCCGGCGGACGCGCTCGACCGGGCGAAGTGCCTGGCACCTCCGTCGACTCGTCGTCCAGGCGCCCGGTCCGTCGGCGTGGTGGGTCGGGGGGGAAGTCAGTGCCACGTCGATGGTGGAAGCTCAGCGGCCAGGCGCCAGCGGGTGACGCCATCTCAACTCGGTGAACCGCGCGAAGTCTCCGTCGAATGTGTACCACTCGCAGCCGTGCTCGAGTGCCGTTGCCGCGTGGAACGCATCGGCAAGGACCTTTCCAGTCGCGCCGGTCTCCAGGACGAGCGCCGCGAAAATCTCCCAGTGCCGCATCCCGGGTCGCACGCGCCGTACATTCGGGTGCCTGGTGAGGGCCTCGACGAATCGCATCGCCTCCCCCAACGGGGTCGGCGGTCTGAACACGCGCCGGTCCGTCACGATGCGGAGAAAGCCCGAGAGCACGGGCTCTGAAAGGGCCACGGGCTCGGGACCTTCGATCACGCTACAGAGCCAGGCACCGACCGCTGCGTGATCGGGTGACTCCGCTCGGTGGGCGTAGATCAGGACGTTGACGTCCGGCATGATCACGACCGCAGTCCCTCCACGTCCTGATCGAGCAGAGCCTCGGAGAGGCGCTCCCAAGCATAGGGCGGGTTCAGGCCGTCTCCCTTGAACGTCACGAGCTCGAATGGAGGGGGCGGTTCGCTCGGCACCGCCTGGGCCATGGTGGCGCGCAGCGCATCGGCGATGAGGCCGCTGAGGGTTCGGGCGCGCGCCTCAGCGAATCGCTTGGCGTCTTCGAGCAGTCGGTCGTCCAGGATGATGGTCGTACGCATGCATACGAGCATATCGGTCCGTCATCAACGCATCAACGGGCGGTCGGCAGGTCCTTGGCCACCGCGGCATTCAAGCGGAACTCGGCGACGCCCTGAAGGACCTCGAGTGGGCGGCTTTGATGCTCAGAGCGACCTGCGGGGAACGCGCCCCGCCCCCTACAACCCCTGCACCCCGAACGTGTCACACGCGGCGATCTCGCCCTTCTCGAAGCCGACCTTGAACCAGCGGACGCGCTGCTGGCTGGTGCCATGCGTGAAGGCGTCCGGGTTCACGCGGCCGCGGGCCTGCTTCTGCAGGCGGTCGTCGCCGATGGCGGTGGCCGTGTTCATGGCCTCTTCGATGTCGCCGGGCTCGAGCCAGGCGTGGCGCTTCTGCGCGTGGTGGCCCCACACGCCGGCGTAGCAGTCGGCCTGCAGCTCCTGGCGCACGAGCAGGCCGCCGTCGCCCTCGACGCTCTGGCCATCGCGCCGCGCGGCGTTGACCTTGGCGGACACGCCCAGGAGCGTCTGCACGTGGTGCCCGACCTCGTGGGCGATCACGTAGGCCTCGGCGAAGTCGCCGCCGCCGCCGAGCTGCCGCTTCATGTCCGCGAAGAAGCTCGTGTCCAGGTACACCTGATGGTCGCCGGGGCAGTAGAACGGCCCCGTGGCGCTGGTGGCGCCGCCACAGGCGGACTCGACGGCGTCCCCGAACAGGATGAGCTTGGGCTGCTCGTAGGTCTTGCCGGCGGCCTGGAAGAGCTTGCCCCAGACGTCCTCGGTGTCGCCGAGGATGGCGCGCACGAAGTCCTTGCTCTCGTCGTTCACGCCGGGCCCGGGCGCGGGCGCGCTCGACCCGCCGCCCTCGGTGAGCAGGCTCAGGATCTCGGTGGGGCTCTTGCCCATGACCAGGCTGACGACGATGGCGATGACCACCGTGGCCAAGCTCAGGTTGCGGGCCCCGGCGACGGGCCGCCGCCCGCCCGCCCGCGCGC
>CAIKNO010000212.1 GCA_903828805.1 uncultured Sandaracinus sp.
CGACCTGACCCACCGACTTCTCGCGTTCGCGCGCCAAGGAGGGGCAGAGCCGACCACGATCGAGATCGGCTCGCTCTGCAACGAGGTCATCGAGATCGCCCGTCGAACGTTCGACCGCGGCACGCGGCTCGAGCTGTCGTCGTCGGAGACGCTCTACACGCGAGGCGACCGGAGCCGGCTGCACCAGGTCTTCATGAACCTCCTGGTGAACGCGAGAGACGCGATGCCGCAGGGCGGAACCGTGCGCGTGCGCATCGAGTCCGCCCCTCCGATCACCGGGGAGGTCGAGGCCCGCGTCCTGATCACGGTCCAGGACGAGGGCGTCGGGATCGACGACGCGACGCGGGCGCGCATGTTCGAGCCCTTCTTCACCACGAAGCCCGCCGACAAGGGCTCGGGGCTGGGACTGGCCATCGCGCTCGACGTGATCACCGCGCACGGCGGCACGATCGATTGTGAGTCCGGCCTCGGTCGCGGGACCACGTTCCGCGTGATGCTCCCGGCGCAAGGGCCCCGCACGTCTCGTCCCCCCGTGCACACGGTGCAGCACAGGCCCCGCACCGAAGCCGAGGTCCAGGGCACCGTCCTCGTCGTGGACGACGAGCCCGTCGTGCGTCGGGCGGTGGGTCGCCTCCTGGCGCGCATCGGCCTCACGGTCGCCGAGGCCTCCGATGGCCAGAAGGCCGTCGACGAGGTGACCCGCGATCAGGCTCGGCTCGACGTCGTCTTGATGGATCTCGACATGCCAGAGCTCGATGGAGAGAGCGCCCTCCTGGCGATCCGACGGCTCGCCCCGGGGCTGCCGGTCGTCATCCTCAGCGGGCTCTGCGACACCCCGCGGCGCCATCGCCTGCTCGAGGCCGGCGCGCACGCGGTGCTCGAGAAGCCTTGCGACTCCGGCACGCTTCGACAGACGATCCGCTCGGCTGTCGAGGCACGGCGAAGCCTCGTCTCACGCTGATCCGCACGCGCGCGATTGCCGATCCGCTCCGACCGAAGGACACTGCGTCCGTGTTCGTTGCGTTCCTCTACGAGCTCCGACGCGCGAAGGTCCCCGTCGGGACGCAAGAGGCCGTGCGCCTCGCCCAGGCCCTCGAGGCCGGGCTGCACGAGAGTTCGCTCGACGGCTTCTACCACGTCGCGCGCGCCATCCTGGTGCACTCGGAGGCCCATTACGACGCGTTCGATCAGGCGTTCGCGCATCATTTCCGAGGGGCCGAGGCCTCCGGCCTCGCGCTTCATCAGGAGTTGCTCGACTGGCTGCAGACCGCGATCGAGCGGCCTGCCGAGCTCGACGCCGAGGCCCGCGCGCAGCTCGAGGACCACGACTTCGAAACGCTCCGCAGGATGTTCGAGGAGCTGCTCGAGACGCAGAAGGAGCGGCACGACGGCGGCAACAAGTGGATCGGCACCGGCGGCACCTCGCCCTTCGGCCACTCCGGAGCGGCGCATCGCGCCGGGATCCGCGTCGGTGGACGGGGCGGCGGTCGGAGCGCCGTCCAGGTCGCTCAGACGCGGGCCTGGCAGGGCTACCGTGACGATCTGACCCTCGACGTCCGGCAGATGCAGGTCGCGCTCCGAAAGCTCCGGGCCTTCGCGCGCGACGGCGCGCCGCTCGAGCTCGACGTGGACGGCACCATCGACGCGACCGCGAAGAACGCCGGCGACCTCGAGGTGGTGGTGCGACCGCCGCGACGGCCCAACGTGCGGGTGGTGCTCCTGATGGACGTCGGCGGTTCGATGGAGCCCTACGCGCACCTCGTGTCCCGTCTGTTCAGCGCCGCGAGCAAGGCGTCTCACTTCAAGGAGATGAGGCACTACTACTTTCACAACTGCGTGTACGGGCACGTCTACGCCGACGACCGCTTCACCCGACCCGTGAAGCTGAGGGACCTGCTCTCGGAGTGCGGCCCCCATCACAAGCTCGTGATGGTCGGCGACGCGCTGATGGCCCCGTACGAGCTGCTCCAGTCCGGAGGGTCCCTCGACCTCGGGGACGAGCAGCGGGTCGAGGGGATCCGATGGCTGCAGACGCTGCAGCAGCACTTCGAACGGAGCTGCTGGCTCAACCCGGAGCCCGAGAAATACTGGAGCGGAAATACGATCGAGGTCGTTCGGCAGGTGTTCGACATGTTCCCCCTGACCGTCCAGGGACTCGGGGAAGCCGTGAACCACCTCACGCGCGGCCGGGGCATGCGGCGGGCCGGCTGACCCGGCGCTCGGTCGACGGCGCGGCCGGGGCACGGGCCCGCCGTGCCCACGGACCAGCCCCGCGGCCGGGTCCCTCGCCAGCCTTGCACCCCTCCCGTGCATCGAGTAACTAGCCCGCTCCCGAAGGGGCGTAATTTCGTCGATTTCTCGGGCACGCGCACACGATGACCACGCTTCGCGCCGTCAAGGGAATGAACGACGTCCTGCCGGAGGCCCTGCCGCGATGGCGGCGGGTCGAGGCCGCGTTCCGCGCGATCACCGCCCGCCACGGGTACGCCGAGGTCCGGACACCGATCGTCGAGCCGACCCAGCTCTTCATCCGGTCGATCGGCGAGGCGACCGACATCGTCGAGAAGGAGATGTACACCTTCGTCGACAAGGGCGACGACATGCTGACGCTGCGCCCGGAGGGCACCGCCTCCGCCGTGCGCGCCTATATCGAGCACGCGGTCCACGGACGTGAGCCGATCTCGAAGTGGAGCTACCTCGGACCGATGTTCCGCCGGGAGCGCCCTGCGCGGGGGCGCTACCGACAGTTCTGGCAAGCCGGCGTGGAATGCTTCGGCGACGGCGGGCCCT
Source organism: uncultured Sandaracinus sp. (assembly GCA_903828805.1). Classification (GTDB taxonomy): domain Bacteria; phylum Myxococcota_A; class Polyangia; order Polyangiales; family Sandaracinaceae; genus Sandaracinus. The sequence goes on from CAIKNO010000212.1 coordinate 2,791, forward strand.
TCGTCGATGCCGAGATGATCGACATGGTCGTCACGCTGCTGGGCGAGCTCGGCGTGCAAGACCTCGAGGTGCTCGTGAACTCCCTCGGCTCCGGCGATACCCGGGACCGTTATCGAGAGGCCCTCACGGCCCACCTCGCGCCTCACCGCGACCGTCTCAGCGAGGACAGCCAGCGCCGCCTGGCAAGCAATCCGCTGCGGATCCTCGACAGCAAGAGCCCCGCCGATCAGGAGCTCTGCGCCGGCGCGCCGGACCTCGTGGACTTCCTCGGCCCCGAGGACCGCGCTCACTTCGAGGGGTTGCAGGGCGCGCTTCGGGCGCTCGGAACTCCGTTCCGGGTGGCGCCACGCCTCGTGCGCGGGCTCGACTATTACTCCCGCACGCTGTTCGAGGTGCAGGGCCGCGGCGGCGAGCTCGGCGCCCAGAACACCTTGTGCGGCGGAGGCCGTTACGACGGGCTCGTCCGGACCCTCGGCGGGCCGGACGTGCCGTCGATCGGCTTCGCCATGGGCATCGAGCGAATCCTTCTCCTGACGGGTGGCGCCGACACCGCCCCGACCGTCGACGTCGCGGTCGCCGTGGCGGACGCGAGCCTCCGCGAGGAGGCCTTGGTGCTGCTCCGCGATCTTCGGGCCGCCGGGTTGGTCGCCGATGGGGACCTTCGCGGAGGGTCGCTCAAGAGCCAGCTCCGCAGGGCGGCCGACAAGCTCGGCGCCCGCGCGGTCCTCGTGCTCGGCCCGGCCGAGAGCGAGCGCGGTGTCGTCCAGCTCAAGGACCTCGCGGCACACAGCCAGTCCGAGATTCCCCGGGCCGAGGTCGTGCTCCGGGTTCAGGCCCTGGTCCGGGAGTCCAAGTGAGCCTCTCGGGCGCACGCCCCTGTTCCGGTCGACGGTCCGCGGCCGTTGCGCTCTGGGTCGCCATCGGAGTCGTCGGCGTCGGGGCCCTGGAGCCACGCGCGCTGCACGCGCAAACCACCGCCCCCCAAGGCGACGAAGAGGCGTGGGACGAGAGCGAAGACGGTGAGCCCTCCACGCCGCCGTCCAGCCCGCCGGACGACAGCGACGAGCCCGAGGGTGATCCCGCCGACACCGACGCCGACGCAGACGCGGACGCCGACGCAGACGCCGACGCAGACGCAGACGCGTCTCAGGGCCAATCGGACGCGCTCGGTCGCCCGCAGTTGACCCGCTTTCTTCCGGAGCCCGCGTCGACGGGCGCCGAGGGGTTCCAGCTCGTGCTTCCGCCGCTGCTGATCGAACGTCGGCCCGACGTCTCGACCACGGCGGTGTTCCCGCTCTTCTTCCTGCGCGAAGAGGCCGCGAGCGGCGAGGCCGAGCACGGCGTGTCGGAGCTCGTCCTCCCGCCCGTGTACCACCGCGAAGGCGCGTCGGCGGCCGATGTCGTGTTTCCGCTGTTCTGGTGGTTTCGCGGCGCCGACTGGCATACGTGGATCGTGCCTCCGGTGTGGTCCCATTCGGACCCGGACGGATTCGACTTCGGCATTGCGCCGCTCTTCTCGACGCGGCGGCACCGTGACTCGTACCACCACGCGATCTTGCCGGCGCTCACGCTGGCCTGGGGCGACGCGGACGAGGATTACCTCTTTGCCGGTGGCCTCTTCTACAGGCTGCGCCTGCGGGACGCGGAACGGTGGGGCGTGTTCCCGCTGCTCTGGTTCAACGACACGCCGGGCGAGGCGTACCAGTTCGCCGCCCCCTTCTTCTTCCGTCATCAGAACCGCGAGCGGCAGCAGACGCTGAGCATCGTGCCGCCCGCGCTCTTCTACCTCTCGGAGGAGCCGAGCGAGTCGTTCTGGGGCATCGCCGGTCTACTGCATCACGACGAGGGTCCGGGGTTCCACTCCACGACCGTTCCCCCGCTGCTCTTCCACTACGCCGAGGCGCCCGAGATCACGCGGCTCGTAACCCCTCTCTTCGTGTACTCGAACGACCACGGCAGCGAGACCATCGCCACGTGGCTGTACCAGCGGTACCGAGGCGCGACCGAGTTCGATGGCGTCGTCCCGTTCTTCTGGTGGGTTCGCGACCCGCGAGATCACAGCGAGACCATCGCCATCCCGCCGGTGTTCGGCCGATGGACGAGCCCTGCCGCGGCGAACACCGTCGTCTTCCCGTTCTTCGCGCACTTCGACGAATACGGACGTCGTCAGACGTGGATCACCCCCCTCGCCGCGAACACGCGGGACCTCGTGCACGGCGACGAGACGACCTGGGTCGCGCCGACGATCCAGTATTCCCGCTGGCACGATGGCGAAGCGTTCAACATCCATCCGCTCTGGTACTACGAGAACGTCCCGTCCCACCGACACCACGTCCTGGCCCCGTTCTGGTTCGACTTCGAGCAACGCGAGCGCCGCGACCGCTACACGGTCGCGTTCCCGTTCTACTGGCGGTTCGTCGAAGGGGTCACCGAGACCCAGGTGTTCCTCAACACGTACTTCAGGAGGCGCGAGTGGCGCGCCGAAGAACGCTGGGAGGTCGAGTTCCACCTCGCCCCGCTCTTCGATTTCGGCGAGACGAGCGCGGGCGAGCACTGGTGGCGCGTGCTGTACGGCCTCGTCGGCTGGGAGCACCGCGTGTCCCACGACCGGCTCTGGCTTCTCTACGTCCCCATCGATCTCGCGAACGGTGGCTCCGTGCCCAGCGCGCCGAGCGCGATGGACGCCCCGACGTTCACGCAGTTCTGATGCCGACTGCGCGTCCTGGGCGGTGCGTCCCGCCGCCGCAGACCGCGCGCGCAGAGCCGAGAGCGTGAGGAGCACCGCTCGGTCCCCGCGCGCTGAGCCGAGAGCGTGAAGGGCACCGCTCGGTCCCCGCGCGCTGAGCCGAGAGCGTGAAGGGCACCGCTCGGTGCCCGCGACGCCACGCCATGAGCCGTTCGCGGTACGAGCCCGAGACCTTCGCCGCTCAGTCCCCGCGACGCAAGGCCGGGGGCCGTTCGTCGTCCGAGTGCGAGACCGGCGCGGGGCTCGCCGGCTGCGCGGCGTCCGCACCGCCCGGCCTCGCGGCCGATGCGGGCGCGCCCGAATCCGCGGCTCCTGCGCCCGGGCC
>CAIKNO010000213.1 GCA_903828805.1 uncultured Sandaracinus sp.
CCCGCCCGCGCCGAGCCGGCGAAGGAAGCCCCGCGAGCGACTCGTCGCTCCCCACACCCGCCGTGCGCTCGGTCCATGCCGATGGAGCCCCACCGGCCGCCGGGGCGCCGTTGGGCACCGCCCCCGGCATCGGAACGGAGACGCCCAGCATCGTCCGATTGGACCGTGCGCCCGGGCCGCGGAAGGACGCCCTGGACGCCGCGGGCGCGGCCACCGACGGAGGGGCTGACGGCGCCGCAGCGGATGCAAGCGGCGGCGCCGCCATGGGCGACTGCGCAGGCACTTCGGACGCCTGCGGTGCGTTCACCGCGGGCGGCGCGGTCCACGCCTGCGGTGCGTTCGCCGCGGGCGGCGCGGTCCACGCCTCCGGCACGGGTCCGGGAACCGGCGGCACCGGCGCACCGAGTGCGGAAGGGATCGACGCGTCGAAGCGCGGCATCTCGAGCAAGGTGGCGTCCGCGCCGCGTGCAGGGACGGCGGGGACGGACGGCCCGGCCGCGACCGTCGCCGGCATGCCGAACATGGTCCTGGCGTGGGGCCCGCCTCCAGGGCGCGCGCCCTGCGCGGGCCAGCCGCCCGCAGGCGCGGATTCGTCCAGGGGTGGGACCACGGCGGCCGTGGCAGTCGGCGGAGGCGGCGCGGCGAGCACCGGCGACACCCCGAGCATCGTCGCATGGCGAGCGCGCGCGACGGGCGCCTGGGAGGCCGGCGCCACCGACGCGGGGACGACGGCTGAAGGCGTCGCCGGCACGGCCCCGACGGTGGCCCTCGCGGCGCCGCAACGGCCACAGAAGCGGGCCTCGGCGGGGTTGAGGTGGCCACAGGACGGGCAATGGCTCGCAGCGCTCATGAGGCCGGAAGGCTATCAAATTCTCCTGCGGTCCGCCCGCCGCGGCAGACGGGAGGCGCGCGCTCGGGCCCCGCCAAGCGCCCGATCGTGACCCCCTCGAGACGCGGACGACCCCGCTCGCTGGGGCGCCCTGCTGGGGCGCCGTCGTGGTCTTTACTCCCGAGACCTCCGCGCCTAGTCTGCCCGCGCACAACCGACCCGTGACCGGAGGATGACGATGGCCTTCACGCTGCCCGAACTGCCCTACGCCAAGGACGCACTCTCGCCCCACATCTCGGCGGAGACACTCGAGTTCCATCACGGCAAGCACCACAACGCATACGTCACCAACCTCAACGACTTCGTGTCCAAGGACGCATCGCTCGCCGGCAAGAGCCTCGAGGACCTCGTCCGGACCTCGAGCGGCCCGTTGTTCAACAACGCGGCCCAGGTCTGGAACCACACGTTCTACTGGCACTCGATGCGTCCGGGCGGAGGGGGCGAGCCGACGGGCGAGATCGCGCGCCGCATCGACGCGAGCTTCGGCTCGTTCTCGGCGTTCAAGGAGAAGTTCAGCGCCGTCGCGACGGGGCACTTCGCGAGCGGCTGGGCCTGGCTCGTGAAGGACGGCGAGGGCCTGGCCGTCATCGACACGCACGACGCGGGTTCGCCCCTCACCCAGGGCAAGACGCCGCTGCTGACCTGCGATGTCTGGGAGCACGCGTATTACGTCGATTACCGCAACGCCCGCGCGAAGTACGTCGAGGCATGGTGGAACCTCGTGAACTGGGACCACGCAAACGCGCAGCTCTGAGCCTCGCGACGCGAGGACGAGCGCAGGCAGAACGAGGGCGCCGACGCTGCCACGCGCAGCCGGCGCCCTCCGCCGTGGTGGGGGCACCCGAGCCGCGCTCCGCGTTGTGGGTAGAACCGGCCTTCCTCGTCGATCGACAGGCGCGCGATCCCGCGCCGGCGGGACGCGGGTGCCGAGGGGCGCGCCCGCGGGCCGCGCGTCATTCCTCCGCGGTCGCGTCGTAGGCGCCGGCCCCTGCGAAGTCTGCAGGCATCGGGAACCAGCGGAGATGTTCGAAGTCCTCGCTGACCGCGGGCGCCACGGGATGGGCCCCGGCCGCATCGCGATCCGCATGCTCCAGGATCCGGCGCGCCTCCTCGAGGTAGGTCGGGAGCACCCACTCGGGCTCGGTCGCATGGCGCGAGCGGTACTGGAGTTTGCCCTGACGAAACGCCACGTCGGTGAGGCGCATCACCGGCGCACCGGTCCGGCGACGGTGGGTCCATCGTCCGCTCACCGGGTCGAAGTCGTATTGCGGCAGCAGACGCGCGCCATCCTTCGCGACGATGTGCACCGCTTCGAGCAGGTACTCGAAGACCGACTCGCTGAGGAAATAGTTGAAATTGACCCGCACCCAGCCCGGCTTGATGCCCTCGCACCCGCGCACGATCTCGCGCTCGAACTCCTTGCTCCGCGCGAGATCGATGCCCAGCAGCCGGTGCCCGTAGGGGCCCGCGCAGGAGCAGCCGGCCCGCGCCTGGATGCCGAAGAGGTCGTTGAGCACCTGCGCCACGAAATTGTGGTGCAGATAGCGGGTGCCGTGCCGGACCACGAAGCTGACGATCGAGAGGCGGGAACTCTCCTGGTTGCCCAGGATCTCGAGGTGAGGAGAGGTCGACCAGTTCGCGATCGCACGGCGGATGAACGACTCCTCGTGGGCCTGGATGGTCCGCACGCCGACGGCCTGCTTGAGCTGGAACACGAGCCCCGCGCGGATGGACTCGACGATCGCCGGCGTGCCGCCCTCCTCGCGGTGCTCGGCGTCCTCCACGTATCGGTGATCCTCCGGATTCACGTAGAGGACGGTGCCGCCACCGGGGACGGCCGGGACGCGATTCGAGAGCACGGCCCGCTTCACCACCAGGACCCCTGGCGTGCCGGGCCCCCCGATGAACTTGTGCGGCGACAGGAAGATCGCGTCCTTGTACGCGAGGGCGCCCTCGGGTCCCGGAGGATGCGCGTTCATGTCGATCTCGACGTAGGGCCCGGCCGCCGCGTAGTCCCAGAACGCGAGCGCTCCATGGCGATGGAGCAAGATCGAGATGGCATCGGTGTCGGTGGCGATGCCCGTCACGTTGGATGCGGCGGAGAACGAGCCAATCTTGGTCCGGCGGGAAGCGTACCGAGCGAGCGCCGAGTCGAGTTCCTCGAGCGACACGTGCCCATCGCTGTCCTCGGGGATGACCACGACGTCGGCGAGGGACTCCCTCCATGGGATCTCGTTCGAGTGGTGCTCATACGGACCGATGAACACCACGGGCCGCTCCTGTTCCGGCACGTGAGAAGAGAGCCCCCAGCGGGCGTCGAGATCCCGCGGGATCCGCAGGTTCATGCACTCGATGAGCTTGTGAATGGCCGCCGTCGCGCCGGAGCCGCAGAAGATCAGCGCATCGCGCGCGTCCGCGCCGACCGCGCCCTTGATGATGGCCCGCGCATCCTCGCGGAAGCGTGTCGTCTGGAGGCCGTTGCCCGAGCTCTCGGTGTGCGTGTTCGCGTAACGGGGAAGCACCTCGTTCCGGACGAAGTCCTCGAGGAAGCTCAACGATCGCCCCGACGCCGTGTAGTCGGCGTACGTGATGCGTCGAGGCCCGAAGGGCCCGAGCAGGACCTCGTCGTCCCCGATGATCGACGCACGGATGGTCTCGACCAGGCGTTCGGGCTCGTCGTGCATCGAGCGATGGTAGCGCGGCGACCACGGGCCGACGACGCCCCTTTACGGGGAGCTCGCATCGGGCGCATTCTGACCGGACCCACCGATGCAAGAGGACGCGCTCACCCTCATCGACCACGCGCTCGCGGCCTTCGGGCAGAGCCCGGACCATCTCTGGCTCGTCGTGGAGCACGCCGTCGAATCGTGCCCCCGCGGTCTGACGGCGATCGACGCGGCGCTCGACGAACTCGAGCGCGACGCGCGATCGCGGAGCGGGGCACGGGCGGGTGCCCTCGCGGTCGAGACCCTCGCGCCTCGGGGCGAGACCGCGGTCCCAGCCACGTGGGAACGCCCCGCGTCGCGCTCGGTCCCGCCTGATGCCTCGGGGCTTCTCGTGTTGCCGTCCGAGCCGGGTTCTGCGTCCGACCTGCCAGCCGTCCTCTCGGACGCGTCGAACTCGAGCTCGGACGGCCACGCCGCCGCCGAGGCGGATTCCATCGTCGACGACCTCGACCTGGAGGGTCTGTTCACGGTCGACGAGGAGGGCCTCGACGGCGACGGTCCGTCCGACCTCGCCCCCGAACCGACCGTCCTGTGGCGCGGCCCCGGCTCGACGGGATCCTGAAGCGAGCCCGCCGCCGGGCCGACTGGCGGGATGCAGACGGCGCCCGGCGGCCGCGTGCGCGACGCGGGGCCGGGGGTCCCGTCATCGGGGCCAAGCGTGCGAGTCGATGAACGAGATGACCTCCGCGGCGACGCGCGCGACACGCGCCGCGCCGAGTTCGGGGAAGACCGGAAGGGCGAGCACCTCCCGACACGCGCGCTCGGTCTCGGGCAGCCGAGGGGCCTCATGTCCGAGGGAGGCCATCAACGGCTGCTGGTGCAACCCGAGCGGGTAGTACACCTCGGTGGCGATGCCCTTGGCGCTGAGGTGCGCACGCAGGGCATCGCGGGCAGGCGTGCGGATGACGAACTGATTCCAGACGTGTCCCGGCACGCCGACCTCGGGCGCCAGCAATCGCTCGGCCGGAAGCCCGGCCGCACAAAAATGCTCGGCGTACAGGCGCGCATGCGTCCGTCGCGCCTCGGCCCACGCCTCGGCGTGCGGAAGCTTCACGGCGAGCAACGCCGCCTGCAACGCATCGATCCGGAAGTTTCCGCCGAGGGCCGTGTGAACGTACTTCGGCTTCATGCCGTGGTGTCGAAGCAACCGGACCCGGGCCGCGAGCCCGTCGTCCGTCGTGGTCACCAGACCGGCATCGCCGAGCGCGCCCACGTTCTTCGAAGGGAAGAACGAGAAGCAACCGAGCGCGCCGAGCGCACCGACGCGCGCACCGGGCACCCCCGCGCCGAGCGCCTGGGCCGCGTCCTCGATGATCGGAAGGCCTCGACCCTTCGCGACGGCGGTGAGCGCCTCCATCGCCGCGGGTCGACCGAACAGATGCACCGGCATGATGGCCCGCGTGCGCTCCGTCACCGCCGCTTCGACCTTCGACACGTCCAGCGTGTACGTCCGCGGATCGATGTCGACGAACACCGGCGTCGCGCCGAGCCGGAGCACGGCTCCAGCGGTCGCGAAGAAGCTGAACGCCGTGGTGATGACCTCGTCGCCTGGACCGACGTCGAGCGCCATCAACGCGACGAGCAGGGCGTCGGTCCCGGACGAGACTCCGATCGCGTGGGGCACCCCGATGAGGTCCGCACAGGCCTGCTCGAAGCGCTCGACCTCCTCGCCGAGGATGTAGTGCCCGCCGGTCAACACCCGGTCGAACGCGGCGCGCATCGCCGGAAGCAACGGCGCGTGGTGCGCGTCCAGCGCGAGCATCGGGATGGGCGACGGTTCGACGACGCCCTCGCGCGCGCGTTCGCCCGTGTCGGCGTCGCCCTGAACGGGACGGCACCCGTCCGCATCGACGGAGTACCTCTCCCCGGTGCGAGGACACGTCGGGTTGGCCCCCTCGGGCAAGCGCTCACCGGCCCGCGACATCCAGCCGATCTGACGTGCGGGGTTGCCGACGACGAGGGCGTGCGGCGCGACATCGCGCGTGACGACCGCGCCCGCGCCCACGAACGCATACGCCCCCACGTCATGGCCGCAGACGACGGTCGCGTTGGCGCCCACGCTGGCCCCCCGACCGACCCGCGTCGGACGAAACTCGTCCTTCCGTTCGATGAACGCGCGCGGGTTGTTCACGTTCGTGAACACGCAACTCGGACCGAGGAACGCCTCGTCGTCGACCTCGACGCCCTCGTAGATCGAGACGTTGTTCTGGACCTTCACGCCGTCGCCGAGACGCACCCCGCGCCCCACGAAGACGTTCTGCCCGAGGACGCAGCGCTTGCCCACCCGCGCTCCGTCGCAGACGTGCGCGAAATGCCAGACCTTGGTCCCCTCGCCGACCTCGGCTCCAGGATCGATGACGGCCGTCGGATGGACGAAGGAACTCATCGCGGGCCTCCCTCGAGGACGAACGGATGGGAGACCGCCGCGTCGGGGGACACGACCTTCGCCTGACGCAACGCGTGCACGAGGTTGATCGAGGGGCGCGCGACGTCGATCCCGAACCCTCGCCCCGCCAGCGTCTCCTCGTAGACGCGCGTGTGCAGGTCACCGAACCCCTCGGAGAACTCGATCTCCTGGCCATCGACGGTGATCGAGCGAAACGTCGTTCGCCCCCCCGGCTGAGGCGGCTCGGGGAGGTCCGAGGCATCCACCGACAGGAACCACCTCACCCGCGCCCGCTCCAGCTCGAGGAACCCCGCCATCCGACGCGGTTCGTGACGGTGCACGACGTGGCCGACGGGCGCGCCGAAGAGCCAGATGAGCAGGTCGAAGAAGTGGATGCCGATGTTGGTCGGGACCCCGCCGGAGCGCTCGAGGTCACCCTTCCAGGACACGTCGTACCATGGCCCCCGGGCCGTCACGTACGTCAGCACGACGTCGTGGACGCCACCTGCGTGGCCGTCGAGCGTGGCCTTCAAGGCACGCAGCGCCGGGTGCATCCGGAGCTGCAGGACGTTGTGGATGCGCCGCCCGGTCTCCTCCTCGAGTTGCTGCAGCGCATCGAGGTTCCAGGGGTTGATGACGAGCGGCTTCTCGCAGATGACGTCCGCCCCCACCCGCAGGCCGAGCCGGCAATGCGCGTCGTGCAGGTGGTTCGGCGCGCAGACGCTGAGCCAGTGCACCCTGCCCTCCTCGGGTCCGCGCCGGAGCTTCTCGAGGTGTCGGTCGAAGCGCTCGAATTCCGTGAAGAATCGTACGTCGAACGAGAACTGATCGAGCACACCGACCGAGTCCTTCGGATCGGACGCTGCCACGAGGCGATGCCCGGTGTCCCGGATGGCGCGGAGATGCCGCGGGGCCACGAAGCCGCCGCAGCCGGTGATGGCAAAGTTCTTCTGCATCAGGGCGCCGGATGGTAGCGCGGCCCGAGCATGGAGGCCCGAGCGCGCGTGGCGACCGGGCCTCCTGGAAAGCTGAAGTTCACGGGCCGAAGTAGACGGTCAAGCCCATCGTGCCGTAGGCCCCACCGGAGAGGTCGGTGCTCTGAAGCGTGCCGTCGGCGTTCTGACGAACGAACTCCGGACCGTCGTCGCCGACGTGCTGCCGCAGAAAGCCACGCACGTCGAGGTTGAGCGCGAAGTGACGACTGAGCCGCCACTCGACCCCGAGGCCAGCCTCACCGCCGAGATACCCGAGCGCCCTGACCCGCCGCCCGGAGAGTTCTTGCTCCGCGTAGGACACCCCGACGCCAACGAGTGCATAGAACTGGAAGGCGTGCTGCGGATTGAAGAAGAACAGGAAGTCCGCGGTGAGGGGCATCTCCCATCGCGCGCCGCCGCGGTCGACGCCGTACGCCAGGCTGTCGCCCACGAACCCCCCGAGGCCGAGATCGACCGCGAAGAACTCCGCGGGGCGGATGCGGAACGCGCCCTGCACGCCGCCCATCTGCGCGTTCTCCATGCGGAGTCCGGCGAGGTTGAAGTGCAGGCCCATGTCGAACGCCGGGACGAGCTCGTATCGGGTCACGCGCCGCGGCTGCGCCTGGATGTACACCGGAGGAGGCGGCTGGTAGACGACCCGCGGCGGCGGGGGCGGCGAGATGAACACCTGCGGAGGAGGAGGCGGAGGAGGCGCCTGGAGAATGACCACCGGAGGGGGCGGAGGAGGCGCAGGCTGGACGTAGACCACCGGAGGCGGCGCGACGACGACAGGCGGCGGAGGCGCCACCAGCACCGGCGGCGGCTGGGCCGGCCCGATGCGGAGCTCGGCGCAGAAGATGTCTTCCGGCCGGCATTGCGCCCGAGCAGGCGCGGGGGACGTCGAAAGGGCGGCGGCGCCCAGCGCGAACATCGTGATCAGAGTGCGGTAATTCATCGCAGTTCACACACCCGTGAGAGGCCTGTGTCGACCCTCAGCAAACTCGGTGCCACCGATAGTACCGACGAATCCGGGCCACCGCATCGAGATTCCCAGGCGATCGTTCGCCGGGAGGTGAGAACGGCCGCTGGGTCGTGAACTGTCGGTCACAGGCATGGACTCGCCATCACGGGGAGATGCGGCCGAGAGGCTGGACGGTGATCGACGGATCGAGTTCTTGGTAGCTGAGCACCGTGACGTCGGGCATCTCGACCTCGATCAAGCGCCTGAAGAAGCGTCGAACGTCGGACTGGGTGAGGACGATGCCGAGCGAAGGAGACCTCCCCGGCGATGTCCCTGCCGCGAGGCCCGCCCGGACCGACGCGAGGATGTCCCGCGCGGCCGACGGCGGGAGCGCCAGGTACGACCCCGTGGCCGTCCGCTGGATCGCATCCCGGAGGGCATCCTCGATGGCGGGGTCGAGCAGATGCACCGCGAGCACCCCTGCCCGCGCGTGCGCGTGCGTGATGTGCCGCCTCAGGGCTCCGCGGACAGCCTCGGTCAGGGCCACCGGGTCGCGCTCGCCCGGAGCGTGAATGGCGAGCGCTTCGAGGATCTCCCGCAACGTGCGGATGGACACGCCCTCCTCCACCAAGCGGCGCAGCACGTCGGCGAGCAAGGCGAGCGGCACCGGCTTCGGCACGACGTTGCGGACGAGGGCCGGGTACGCGCGCTCGAGCTGATCCAGCATCGACTGAACCTCCTGCAGCCCCACGAAGTCCTGGGCGCGCCGCCGGACCTCTCGGCCGACGTGCCTGGCGATGAACGCCCCCGCGCCCGCCGTGTGCACGCCAGCCCCCTCGAGCGCCGAGGCCGCCGGAGCGTCGAGCCAGGTCCCCGGCAGTCCGGTCGAAGGATCGACGGCCGCCTCGCCGACGTCTGCCGCCAGACCGAGCGCGGACCGCTCGGTCGCCGCGAACCGCTTCCCGGGCCGCGCGGTGCCAGTCGCCACCGGCACCTCCTGGAGCAGCACGACGTAGGCGTCGGCGCCGAGCCCGGGATGGAGCCGCGCGCGGACCGAGGGCAAGGCCACACCGAGCTCCGTGAAGAGCGCGTCCCGCACGTCCGGAACGTCGTCCTCGAGCAACGCGCCACCCCCTCGATCGTCCAGGAGGGTCGCCGCGAGGCCCGACCCGAGTTCCACCGCCACGGGCACCACGAGCGGCACCATCGCGCGTCGGGCGCGCGTCTCGCGCTGCGCCTCGCGCTGCGTCGCCTCGGCGTCCGCGGCGGCCCCGACCGGAGCGGGCGTTCGGGCGAGCTGAAAACCGAGGACGCCGAACGCCGCCGCGAGCGTGAAGAAAGGCACCGTCGGCAGCCCCGGCATCAGCCCCAGGACGACCAGAAATCCGGAGGCGATCGCCAACGCCCTCGGGTTGCCGAAGATCTGTGAACCGACCTCGGCGCCGAGAGAACTGTCCTCGTCTTCCGAGGCCACACGGGTCACCACGAGGCCGGCCGCCGTCGAGATCAGCAGCGAGGGGATCTGGGAGAGGAGCCCGTCACCGATCGTCAGCAGCGCATAGAGTCGGAGGGCTTCGCCCACCGCCATGCCGCGCATCATCACCCCGATCGCCAGTCCACCGACGATGTTGATGACCGTGATGATGATGCCCGCGACGGCATCGCCTTTGACGAACTTCATCGCGCCGTCCATCGCGCCGTAGAACTGGCTCTCGCGCTGGAGGGTGCGCCGGCGACGACGGGCATCGTCTTGCCCGATGGCGCCCGTGCGCAGTTCGGCGTCGATGGCCATCTGCTTGCCCGGCATCGCGTCGAGGGTGAAGCGGGCTCCGACCTCGGCGACCCGTTCACTGCCCTTCGCGATCACGAGGAACTGCACGAGCGTCAGGATGGCGAAGACGACCCCGCCCACGACGTAGTTGCCCTGGACGACGAAGCGTCCGAACGCGCGGATCACTTCGCCCGCATCAGCGCGAGAGAGCACGAGCCTCGTCGAGCTGACGTTCAGTCCGAGGCGGAACAGCGTGGTCACCAGCAGCAGCGTCGGGAACGAGGTGAACGACAGCGCATCGGGCACGTACATCGCGACCAGCAGCAGCAGGACGGCGATTCCGATGTTGGCGGTCAAGAGCACGTCGAGCAGCGGCGTCGGCAGCGGCACGATCATCATGCCGACGATGAGGACCACCACCAGCGCGAGCGTCGCGTCGGCGAAGCGCCTCGAGCGGGGTGTCCCTCCGGCGCGCACGGCCACCCCACCGGGAGTTCCGGGACTCACGGGTCAGAGCTCCCGTCGCCCATCGAGCGCGCGACCGAGCGTGATCTGATCGGCGAACTCGAGCTCACCGCCGTGGGGCAGACCGCTCGCGATCCGCGACACCTTCACCCCGGCCGGCTTGAGCACCTGCGCGAGGTAGAGCGCCGTCGCTTCTCCTTCGACGCTCAGCGGCGTCGCCACGACCGCCTCGCGGATCGCCTCGGCCCGGATGCGCGCGCTCAGACGACCCACGTCGAGCGCTTCGGGGCCGACCCCGTCGAGGGGCGCCAGCAGGCCGTGCAGCACGTGGTACCGGCCGCGGAAGATGCCGCTCTTCTCGATCGCCGCCAGATCGGGCACCCGCGCGACGACGCAGAGGACGAACGGGTCGCGGCGCGGATCGAGGCAGATCCGGCAGAACGAGTCGGTCGCCCAGTTTCCACATCGCTCGCAGCGCTGCACGCGCGTGTGCAGCTGGGCGACCGCATCCCCGAGCGCGAGCGCGTAACGCGGATCGCCCGCCAGCACGTGGTGGGCGAGCCGCGTGGCGCTGCGCTCGCCGATGCCGGGGAGTCGCGTGAGGAGCTGAACCAGCTCGGCGATCGGGTCTTCCATGGGCGCGGCACGGAGGGACGCCGAGGCGGCGTCCGGAAGGTCGGCGCGCGCCACGGGGCCGCATGAGCGGCACCACGGCGCGGCCGTCAGCCGTTCAGAACAGCCCAGGAATCTTGAGGCCGCCCGTGACCTTCTCGAGTTCCTGGTCGACCGTCTCACCGGCCTTCTTCAGGCCCGCGTTGACCGCGGCCACCACGAGGTCCTGCACCATGGCGAGATCCTCGCCCTTGAGCAGTTCAGGATGGATCTCGATCGAGACGAGCTCCTTCGCGCCGTTGACCTTGACCTTCACCTGATCGTTGCCGGCGCTCGCATCGACGGTCTCGTCCTGGAGTTCCTGCTTGCGCTTCTCGATCTTGCGCTGAAGGCGGCTCGCCTGGCGCATCAGCTCGCTCATGCCGCCGCGAAAGTGGGTGCTCATCGAAACGTTCCTCCGGACCACGGTTGCAGCGGGTCCACCAGAGGACCCGCTCGTTGGGGGGCGAGTGTTGCCTACTCGCCCTCGAGACGCACCTCGGCCTGCTCGGTGCGCGTGCCGAACACCGAGAAGGCCTCGACGACCATCGGGTGATTCAGCGCCGTCTTGCGGGTGGCTTCGAGCCGGGCGCGCGTGCGCTCGACCTCGAGCTCGGCGATGGTCGAGCCCGCCGGCGATGCGTCGGTGCGCTCGACCACGCGCACGGTGGGCCGCGCGCCGAGGACCTTCTGGGCGACCTCCGCGACCGCGGCACGGCCGTCGGATGTGTCGGCCTGCCGATGGTAGAACGAGCCCGTCTGGAAGGCGAAGGAGACCTCCTCCGCGTCGATGCGCACCGGGAGTGCTTGCTGAAGCACGGCACCGAGCGCAGGACGGGTGTCCATCAAGATCGCCACGATGTTTTCCCACCGCGTCGTCGCGCCCTCATCCGGCGCCGGGATCCGGGCGTCGCGGGCAGCCGCGGTCGACGCGAGCCGAACGGGCGGAGCCTCGGACCCGGCCTCGTTGGCCGCGACGACCGGCAGAGCATGCGATTCGGACACCACCGACGTGGGCACCGCCGACGTGGGCACCGCCGACGTGGGCACCACCGACGTAGGCACCGCC
>CAIKNO010000214.1 GCA_903828805.1 uncultured Sandaracinus sp.
CAGGTGAACGACGCCCTCGGCCTCCGCCCCCGGAGCTGCCGCGAGGGCGTGGCCTTCGATCACTCCTGCGGCAGCCAGCCCGGCGAGCAGCCCTACCTCCGCGAATGCGCCGCCGCAGGCGCGGGACGCACCGCCAACCTGCGCTTCCTCATCGACGCCTTCGCGCCGCGACGCGCCCGGGAGATGCTCTTCTGGGAGTGGTTCGCCCACCACGCGGGCGACTGGTCGGGCTGCTACCACAACGGCTCGCACGCCCGCCCGGTGCTCCAGATCGTCGACGCCAACGGGCGCTTCCGCGGACTCGTCGGGGTCGAGATTCAACGCTCGCAGCGCACCGTCGCGAGCGGCGGCGGCTACGCGGCCGACCCCGACGGCTACCTCCACACCGACTACCGCGTTTTCCGCTGGATCGAGCGCGGCCTGCAAGAGCGCCCCGCGCCCTGAGCCCCACCGCCACCCACCGACACCAGAGTCCCCGATGCCCATCACCCCACGCGACGAACACCCACGCGACGAACACCCACGCGACGAACACCCGCCCGCCGCGCAGGAGCCCCTCGACCCGGCGCTCCTCGACCTGCGCGAGCGCGTCGCGTCCGGCCTCGCTCGCCCCCGGGACGTGTTCGCGACCAGCGGCTGGGTCCAGGTCGACACGAAGTTCGGCGGGGTGATCACGATCGAGCCGGAGCCCGCGGGCTTCCTCGTGACCTGCTCCGCGGACGCCTTCATCGACGCCGCCGACGACGCGCCCCGAGACGACCGCCGCACCCTCTCCGCGCTGGCCGGCGACGCCCTGCGCAGCGAGGTCACCCGCCACCTCGAAGCGCTCGGCCTGAGCCGCTCCCCCGCGCCCGTCTGGAGCACGGAGGACGACGACCACGGCGGCAGCGCGCACGAGAACTGGGCGCGCTCGCTGCCCGACGTCGACGCCGTGATCGCCCTCGTCCGCGCCCTTGACGGCCTCACGCTGCGATACGACGGCACCGACGAGTGACGACGGGCTCCGCCCCCCCCCGCGACGGCGCAAAGACTATGGCGCCATAGTCTTTCGCGACGGCCCGGTCCCGCCGCCCTGCGGGCCACCCCCTGACACCGCTAAAACCGATTTTTCCAGCGCTTTCAAGCGCACCGCCCTCATCCCTTCACGCCGAACCACGCGAAGTAGCCGATGACGGCGCAGGTCACGATGCCGCCCCAGCCGATCGCGTCGCGGTCATCGTCAGGCGAGCGGGGCTTCCCGCCGACGATCTTCTGGTAGACGCCGCCCGCGACCCCCGCGACGCAGAGCAGGAGGATCACGCCGCAGAGCAGTCGAAACAGCAGGCTCCACGACGGCGAAGGGGGAGTCGTACCGCGAGCGTGAACAGAACATGCGTTACGCGTGGGTGATGGCGCAGGGGGGGGCTATCGGGCCTTGACGATGGGGGCGATTGGAGGCCCTATCCGCCCCGGTGAGCGGCGACGAGATCGAGGTAGGCGAGGAGGACGGCACCTACCACTGCGCGTGCAGCGGGGACATCGAGGTCGCCCGCGGTCGTGCCGTGCACCAGAAGATGCTCGCCTTCGACTGTCCACAGGGCGACACTGAAGAGTTCGTCACGAATGCGGACGGGGCGTTCGTCTGCGTCGCGTGCCGAAGCGACGTCCGGGTCTACAACGATGGCGAGCACGTGCGCGTCGCTCATCAGCTGCACATCGTGGATTGAGAGAAAGAGACAAATGATGTCGTCCGCCGGCACGCTCCGCCTGGCCGTGCTCTCCGACCAGCACATCGACACCGCGATCTCCCCGGCGTCGTGGACCCTCGCCCAGGCCGCGTTCGCCGCAGCGGTGCGCGCCAAGGCCGATCACGTCATCCTCGTCGGCGACACGTTCGACTGCGCGACGGCCATGCTCCGCGACCGCGAAGTCGTCGAGCGGCACCTCCGCACGCTCGGCCTCTGGCACCGCGACCGGCTCACCATCGTGCCGGGCAACCACGACATGTTCCACACCCCGCACCATGGCACCTACCTGCAACGTGCCTTGGAGCTGGCCCGAAACGCCCTCAGCTTCGACGCGCGCGGCCCGGTGCGCGACCCCGTCAATGAGAGCGCCTTCGACGAGTGGGCGCGCCCGCTCACCCGCGCCGCCGACCGTCTGCACGATCGCCGGTCGTTCCCGCTGCGCAAGGTCGTCGGGCACGTCGCGCTGTACACCGCCGACACGGCGCCGCAGCGCACGATGTCCTGCGCGAACGGCTTCTGGCGGGCCGACGTGGACGAGTTGCTGCGCGCGGCGACGCCCGAGGCCGACGAGCGTCGCGTGCTCGCCATCCACCACCCGCCGAAGCCCTCGCGCCAGACGAGCGTCGGGGACGTCGCTCGCTCGTTCCGCGCCGGGCGGCTCACCTACCCGGTCGCGTTCCCTCCGAAGGATTTCGCGCGGCTCTCGGCGTTCCTCGACGACGCGTCGATCGACGCCGTCGTGTGTGGTCACATCCACACGGCGAAGCGCTACCGCTGGACCGTCCATGGCACCGCGGCGAAGGTCCCGGCGTGCATGGTGGGACGGACGGGCGGATTGACCCGCAGTGCCCCTGTGATCGGCGTGCTGAGCGTGCCGAAGCGCGGGGCCGTGACGTGGCGGGAGATCGCGTTGTGAATCGCGCCGCAGCGGCAGGGCGGGCGCAGCCCCCGTCGGCGACGAGCCGTCAGCCGCCGTCGGCGAAGGGAGCAACCGCGAGGCGACTACCGTCGGACCCAGAGCCGCAGCAACCAGGGAACGATGGTCAGGTACGCGGACGTCGCGCCCTCGAACGTGAGCCACAGCCCACGGGAGTCATGAGAGAGCCGCGCGAAGAGGGTGATGCCCACGACCGGCAGGAGCGGGTGCACCTCGCCCATCGGCACGAGGAGCGGACGTCGCCACGTGACGGTGTCGCCGTCCCAGCGCAGCCCCTCCGGGGCACCCCGCGATAGGACGTACCCGCCCAGGGCGCCGCCGCCGAAGAGCCCCACGAACCGCGCGAGCAGCCACGTCGCGCCGGGCGCATCCTCGATGGTCGGTGGCTCGGGTGTCGACGCGGCGAGCTCGATCATGCCGTCCACCCACTTCACGGAGACGGGCAGGATGCGGGCCGACAGGGTCCGCTCTCCGGTGCGGACCCGGCAGCCGTACGCCGCACCGTCCCACTCAAAGTTCAGCACCTCGACGCCATCGACGGCCTGCGCGCCCTGCCGGACGAGCCGACCCAGCAGCGCGTCGGAGACCATCAGCCGCTGGCGAGCGACGTCGATCTCCACCTCGCCCTCGAAGTCTTTCACCAGCTCCCGGAGGCTCGCGGCCGTGGCGCCCACGACCAGCTCGTGCCCGCGAGCAAACAACCCCCTCCATCCTCCGCTGTCGTCGTCGTTCGCCATGTAGTCCTCTCCGTGATTACTGCGATTTCAGCTCTCGGCCGTGCCCCGGGCCCCTGAGGGATCCCCCAGCCCGGGCCCTGCAGTACACCATCCAAGTCGCTCTGGGGTCCGCATTGGACCCTCCCAGCGTCGATCTCCGACGACGCCGACAGCGTCGCCCAGGGCGCGTCGTGCGCGTCGAAGTCACCCGCCCAGGTGTAACTTGTGCTGTGGCGTCCGTGAGCTCTCCCATAACCCACGGATCCACTCCTTGTGAGCGTCAGCTCACCTCACTCCTGTCACCCTCACTCGAGTCGTTGCCTCTCCAGGGATGCGCACCGAGAGCGTCCCCGAACGCGCGCTCATGGCCACCTGGTGCTGGGTGTCGGGTAGGAGCACGCCCTCCGACGCGAGCGCGTTCAGGGCCGAGACCGCCGCGCGCGGAGGCCTCGCCGCCAGCCGCTCGGTGAGCGCGTCGAACCGCTCCCTCGTCCGCCATCCCGCCGGGTACACGATCGCCTCCCGAAACCTCCTCGACAGGTAGTGGTTCGTCACGCACACAGGGTCGTCCTCCGACGGTCGTCGCAGCGCGTGGTCTCGGGTCGATCGCTCGATGATGACCCGCTCGTCGTTGTCGATGCCGCACACGGTGAACAGCACCGGCGCCAGCAGCGGCGCGGTCTTGAGGAAGGACACCGCCTCGTCGAAGTCCCCGGCGTCGTCCAATGCCTTTCGAACAGCCCAGGCCACGGGCCAGTGGCCGGCCATCGCGGCGGTCGCGAGGGAGCGCACACCGGTCTCCGACGAGTGGTAGACGAAGTTGACGGACACCGAGAACCGCCCTGGCGCCACCCCGGTGAGCACGCCAAACAGCCCCGGCCACGTGATGGCCATGTGATCGCCGGCCGCCGCGCCACGGAAGCGCACGCAGGTCAGCTTCTTCTTCAGGAGGCCTCGCGGAAATGCCCAGTCCAGGTTTCTCGCGTGGATCGGTCCAGACGACGTGGCGTGCCCGAAGGTCGAGCACCCGACCTGGCCCAGCTCGTAGGCGAGGTTCGCCGTGACGATGTCACTCGAGGAGACGCCGATGCCCTCGGCGAGCTGGCCGACCTCGTCGCCCCAGTGGTCACCGAGCATCGTGTGCAGCGCACCCACGGCCTTCCTGAAGGCGAACCACGCGACGCGCCCTCCGACCTGGCTCTCGCCCTGCTCGTTGAACGACTCGATCATCGAGCGCGCGGCCTTCCAATACGAAGACGGCAGTCCCTCCCAGCCATTGGCATCCAGAGCTACGTCCACAATGGACAGAGGCATCGATCGACTCCTTCCCTCGAGAACCAGATCGGCCGCACGTCGAATCCCTGAACGGCAGGCTGGGCTTTGAGGTGCCGCGGCTGGCTGCGCCTCAGCCCCACTCGTATCGACGCTCGACGGCGCCTTCAGCTCCGCCCCGACGCTACCACCCTTCGCTCACTCCCCAAGGCCGCCAGCGATTTTTGACGAGCCGTGTCGGGGTGAACTAGCATGGCGCACGTGGTGAAGGTTCAACTCGTCCGTACGACGCACTATCGGGGCAAGCGGCTCGAGAAGTTGAAGGAGAGCGCCTCACACTTCGAGCAATCACTGAACAGTCGTTCGCTCGAAGAGAAGGTGCTGGCGTACGAGGCGCGGGGAAAGAACCGGTTTCTCCGGAGCGGAGGGCTCGGGAACGCC
Source organism: uncultured Sandaracinus sp. (assembly GCA_903828805.1). Lineage (GTDB taxonomy): Bacteria > Myxococcota_A > Polyangia > Polyangiales > Sandaracinaceae > Sandaracinus. The sequence goes on from CAIKNO010000214.1 coordinate 5,094, forward strand.
GAAGTGCTTCGCTTGTTGCGCGCGGGACCCGCGACACGGCGCGAGGGCAGGCATCGGATCATCGATCTTCATTTGGAGCTCGATCGGTCCGACGGTGAAGGGGTGTACGGCTACACGTACCCGAACGATCCGGTGATCTACACGTATCAGAGCTTCTTCGATGGGTACGGGCCTGCGTGGATGGCCGCGCACCTCGCGCACGAGTACGCGCACAAAGTCGGCTTCAAGCACTCCCCCGACAGGAAGCCCGGTCGCCCCTACACGGTGCCGTACGCGTTCGGCGAGATCGTGTACGACGTGTGCGCCGAGGAACTCGGCGACGAGACCGCGTCGATTGAAGCGACCCCAGGACGCGGCGCCAAGCGTCGTGGCGTGATCCAGAAAATCATCGACATGTTCACGTAACCCTCGCGACACCCTGTGTGTGGCGTGACCGCGGCGCAGGAGGCGCACTTCAGATGTAGCGGGTAGGCGGAGGCTGACCGTCGAACTCCTTTCGCCGGGAGTCAAACGGGCGACCTGCCCCCCCCCTGAAAGATTGCCACCGCGGGGGGGAATGGCGCGGGTGACGACCCCGACGCGCGCGCGCCGCGCAAACCTCTGGACGATCCCGCGCCGGACTGCCGATCATTCCTACCCTATGGCGAAGACCCGCACCGCGAAGGTGTCGCGCCCGGCGAAGACCCGGCCCGCGACGGTGGAGATCAAGGTCGACCGCGCGCTGAAGCGCGCCTGGGACGCGACGCTCGCCGCGATGCAGGCGGCGAAGCACCGCGAGAGCGGCGGCTTCGACGGGTACTGGGAGGCCGTCGGGACGATCCTCGACCACGACCCGCCGCTGTACCTCGCGGGCGGCTGCGCGACGGCGAGGGAGTTTCTCGCGAAGCACGTGGGGGAGAGCGAGCGCACGGCGCGGCGCATGGTGCGGGTGGCGCGCTTCGCCTCGCCCCACGACGAGACGCGGTACGGCGTGAGCCGGCTCGACGCCGCCCTCGGGCTGCTCGAAGCGCAGGGCCTCGACCTCGGGGGGGCGAAGGTGCCGGTGGACTTCGCGCGGCTGCGGGTGCCGGTGAAGCGCGATGGGAAGGGCGGCCACGCCGCGCTCGCGGAGGCGACCGTCGACGAGGTGCGGGCCGCCACGCGCACGCTCCAGCGCAAGGCGAAGAAGACGCCCGTGAAGGCGTCGCCGGTGGCGCGCGCGGTCACCGGGGCGCTGGCGAAGGTGGCGGCGCTGCGGGGGGTGACGGTGCACCACGCGCACGACGCGGTGACGCTGGGGAAGATCCCGACGGCGGCCTGGGACGCCTTCGTGAAGGCCGTCGCGAAGGTGAAGCTCCCGGCGGAGTGACTGCCAACGTTGGCCGCGGGAACGGCAACGTTGGCCGCAGGAACGGCAACGTTGGCCGCGGCGATCCGGTCAGGACCACCGCGGCCGGAGGGGACGATCACTTCACCACGGCGCTGAGCACCTGACCGGCGACCCCGACGCCCGCGCCCAGAAGCTGCGCGAACGCGTCGTCGTTGCCGAAGAGCCCGCCGGTCGGCCCCAGCGGAACCATCGACGGCGCCATCGCCACGTCGCCCGGCCGCCGCGCCGGCTGGCGCTACGGATCACGCGAGGCCACCGCGGTGTCCGTCGCGGTCGGGGCCACCGCGTCGCCGCGGCCGCCGAGCGCGAAGCCGTTGCGGCGATCGGCCACCGCCACGAGGTTCTGCTCGGGCGTCACGTGGTGCTCGGCGTACTGGCGGCGCACGTAGCCGATCACGTCCTGGAGGTCGACGGAGCCGTCGGGCCGCCGCCGCACCCCGCCCGCCACCGCCTGGCGGAACGAGTACGCCAGCCAGCCGCCGGAGCCGACCTCCGGGCCGTCGACGAGCTCTCCGACGCGCGCGACGAGAAGAGCCCCGCGCGGCTGGGCTGCCCCTGCACCAGCGGCGCGAACCCGCCCGCCTCGCAGCTGTCGAGCACCAGCAGCTGGTGGCCCTGCACGCGGTTCATCATCTGGCCGAGCTCGCGGCGCGCGAGGTCGGGGCCGACGAGGTCGAGCACGTCGCTGCCGCCGTGGCCGTCGAAGAAGAACACCAGCGTGTCGATCGGCCGCACCCGCGGCGCCAGCGCCCGGAACGCCTGCCGCACACCGCCCGCGGTCGCCTGCGCGTCGGTGAGCACCACCGCGTTGCGGCGCTGCATCCAGCCGGCCTGCTGAAACGTGCGCGCCAGCTGCACCGCGTCGCCCGCGCTGCCCGGCAGGTCGTGGTTGTCGCCGCCACGACGGCGAAGGGGGAGTCGTACCGCGAGCGTGGGCAGAGCATCCGTTACGCGTGGGTGATGGCGCAGGGGGGCTATCGGGCCTTCACGATGGGGCGATTGGAGGCCCGTCTCACGACGCGCGCCTCGAACACGCCAGCGTCGCCACCTTCGCGCGCCTCTCGCTCGAACTGCTCTCGCTCGAACTGCTCTCGCTCGCTGCGCCGCCGTCGCTCCTTCGCGGCGCGTACGAGGCCGCGCTCGACGAGATCGACCACGCGCAACGGTGCCTCTCGATCGCCGCCCACTACGCTGGAACGCCTCGCGCGCCGGGGCGCCTCCCCGCTGCGGCCGCGGGCGGTCGCGCCGTCGATCATCGCACGCTCGCCGTCGAGGCCCTCGTCGAAGGATGCCTCGGTGAAGGCATCGCCGCGGCGCAGTGTTTCGCTGCTGTGGAAGGTGCAGAGCCCGTGGTGCGAGAGGCGCTCACAAAGATCGCACACGACGAGGCGCGACACGACGAGCTCGCCTGAGCGGTGCTCGCGTGGTGCGAACGCGAAGGTGGAAGCGAGGTGCGTGACGCGGTCTCAAACGCTCTCCGTGCAGCGCTCGAGCGGGGTGCGCCCGAGGCGGTGCGAGACGGGCTCTCGACGGAGGCGCGCCAGCGCGGAGGGAGGCTCGGTCCGCGGAGGCAGCGGGTTGTGGCGCGCGCGGTGATGGCTGAGGTCGAAGCGCGCTACACGAGAACGCGCTCGACGGCCGCGGCCATGAGCGGCGCCGCGGAGAGCAGCGAGGCCGTCACCGAGCAGGCGAGCGCGGATTCGACGTCGACCTCGCGCGCGGCTGCGACGTCGGCGAGCGTTCCCTGAAGCACCTCGTCGCGTTCGAGGGTGAGTGGATAGGGCCTCCAATGAGGCCAGTCGTCAAGCCCGCTCCGGCGCCACTACAGCATCACCGCGCGTA
>CAIKNO010000215.1 GCA_903828805.1 uncultured Sandaracinus sp.
CGGCAAGACCACGCTGCTCCTAGGGATGGTGCAGTGGCTTCGCGCGCAGGGTCGTGTGGCGGTCTTCGTCGATCTTGAGACGCAGACCGCAGTACAGGACCTCGGGCTTGTCGAGATGCACCTCGCGACGATCGCCGAGCTCCTCGCCTCGACCGCGGCGACAGGGGTGACGGTCTCGCCGGACACGGTCCGCGTCGTGGCCGAGTGGGTGGGCCTCGCGGGCATCACCAGTGACGCTCCCGTCTCACCTGACGCCCGCTCGCTCGCCTCGGCGGTGAAGCACCTTTTGAGCGTCGCGCGAGAGAGCACCGACATGCGCCGCACGCTACGAACGCTCGTGGGCAAAGGGGGAGACCGCGACCCACAGCAGCTCCTGGAGAGGCTCCTCGAAGATCTCAAAGACAGCCGCCCCGTCGTGGTGCTCGACGGCCTCGATAAGCTCGCCCCCGAACAGGCGCGCGAGTTTTTCTTGAACAACAAGCGCAAGCCGATGGCCGAGGCGCGCTGCGCGGCGATCCTCACGATCCCGCTCTCAGTAGTGTACGAGCCGGGCTTCAACGTGCTCAGCGAGCGCTACAACAACGCCGACAGCGCCGTGCTCCCGGCGATCAGGCTCTACGAGTTCGACGACGTGAAGCGCAAGCGCGAGCGCTCGGCGTCGGGCTTCTCGGTGCTCCGTCGCATCGTCGAGGCGCGGATCGCACCGATCGACGCGAGGGTCGTGATGGTCGGCGCCATCGACCGCGCGATCGAGGGCTCCGGGGGCAACATCCGAGAGCTCGCGAGGTTGCTCCAGGCGAGCATCGTGAAGGCGTACGTGCGGCGCGGGGAGTTCATCGAGCAGCGCGACGTCGAAGCCGCCATCGCCGATCAGCGCGAGTCGTTTCGGCGCGCTTATCAGCCGCGGTTCCTACCGTTCCTGAAGCGCGTGCGCGACGAGTTCAGGCTCGAGAACGCTGACGACGTGGGCAAGCTCCTGCTCTACGGCCTCTGGGTGATGGAGTACCGAAACGGTATCACGTGGTACAGCCTCCCGGTTCCCGTCGAGCAGCTCCTCGAACAGCTCGGGGGAGACTGACGAATGTCCACCGAGGTCGAGAGCTTTCTACGCGAGGCGGGCGCGCGGATCACCCTGGCGCATGGCGCTCCGACGCTGCTCCTCGCGGTAGCCGATGACGGCCAGCGCCTCGACGATCTTCGGCGAAACGTCGTCGACCTCTTCACTGCCGAGGGACATCAAGCGCGAGACCTCGGCGCAGCAAGGCCCGACAGCGGACCATCGCTCTGGGTCGAGGGCTCCCGCGACGGCGCGGCGGACCTCGCGGTAGTGTCGTTCGCGTCGTCGAGCTTGCTGGCGAGCAGCACCTTCGCGCGCATCGTGAACGCGCAGCGCGAGGTGCTGCGTACGCTCGCGATGCCGCTGATCCTCCTCGTCGATCGGCGCGCCGAGTCGGCGCTCCGCGAGTCCGCGCCCGACTTCTTCACCTGGGTGGCGCACGTGTTCGAGGCGCCCACCGCGGAGGCGCTCGAAAGCGCCGCAAGCGCGCGCGGTGTGACGGCGGGCGATCCCGCTCGCGCGCCCAGGATCGAGGAGCAGCCAATTCGATTTCTGCACCTGTCAGACCTGCACCTGCGTCCGTCTCCGACGCGGCAATACGACCAGCAGCGCGTGCTCGGCGGGCTGATCGCGATGCTGTCGCGAGACCGCGCGACCTCGCCCCTCGACCTGATCTTCGTGACAGGTGACCTCGCGAACAGCGGCCTCCACGCGGAGTACGCGGTCGTGGTGTCGTTTCTCCGTGAGCTGCTCGCGGCCACGGGCGTCGCGACTGAACGCCTTTTCGTGGTGCCGGGCAACCACGACGTCGATCGCGCCGTGGGGCGATGGCTGCTTCGAACGCTCGCTAGCGACAGCGATGCCACGGACTTCTTCGTTGACCCGGCGAGCCGCCGTTTGCACGCGCTGAAGTTCGAAGCGTGGAAGAAGAACCTCGGCTCGCTCCTCGGGCCGCATCGCGCGCTCGGGCTCGCCGTCGGCGCC
>CAIKNO010000216.1 GCA_903828805.1 uncultured Sandaracinus sp.
AGCATGATGTTCATGATGCCGATGCCGCCGACGAGCAGGCTGACGGCCGCGATCGCGCCCAGCAGCGTGGTCAGCACGGAGCCGACGATGCCCACGATCTGGGTGACCTCCTTCAGGTCGCGCACCGAGAAGTCGCTCTCGTCCCCTTCGCGGATGCGCCTGCGCTGCCTCATCAGCAGCTCGAGCTCCGCCTTGATCTCGTTCGTGTCGGCCCCCTCCGCGGCGGAGACCGCGATGACGCCGACGTTCTCGCTCCCGAGCAAGCGCCGCTGCATCGCGAGCAGCGGCATGACCATGAAGTCGTCCTGATCCTCGCCGAACGTCGACTGTCCCTTCGACTCCAGCACGCCGATGATCTCGCACGAGATCGTCGCCACCCGGATGCGCGCGCCGATGGGATCGCCATCGTCGAAGAGGTTGCGACGCACGGTCTCGCCGACCACGCAGACCGGAGAGCCGGCGCGGAGCTCGGCCTCCGAGAACTCACGGCCGAGCCCGAGCGCCCAGTTGCGGACCCGGAAGTAGTCGTTCGTCGCCCCCGTGACGCCGGTGCGCCAGTTTCGATCGCCGAACACGACCTGCCCGCCCATGCCCACGCTCGGCGCGACCGCGGCGAGGTTCGGGATCTCCGCCCGGATGGCCGTGGCGTCGGCGAGCGTGAAGGGCTGCGCGGTGCTCGCGACCGACACCCGCCGCGCCGCGCCGGGCACGAGGATGAGGAGGTTGTTGCCGAGGCTCGAGATCTCGGAGGTCACGCGGGCGGACGCGCCCCGCGCCAGCGTCACCATCGCGATGACCGACGCCACGCCGATGACGATGCCGATGGTCGTCAGGAACGAACGGAGCGGATTCCGCCTCAGGGACCGGAAGGCGAGGATGATGGTCGCGGTGATCATGCCCGCGCCTCCACGGCCCTCGGGGTCGCCTCGTCGCGCAGGATCCGCCCGTCGCGAAACGTCAGGATGCGCTCGGCGAACGCCGCCATCTCCGGCTCGTGCGTGACCATCACGATGGTGATCGACCGCTCGCGGTGCAGGTTCTGGAGCAGCTTCATCAGCTCGACCGAGCGCTGCGAGTCGAGGTTCCCGGTCGGCTCGTCGGCGAGGATGACTTCCGGGTCGGTCACCAGCGCCCGTGCGATGGCGACCCGCTGCTGCTGTCCACCGGACAGCTCGCTCGGCATGTGCGACGCGCGGTCCGCCAGGCCGACGGTGTCGAGGGCGGCGAGCGCGCGGCTTCGCCGCTCGGTCGCGCGGACGCCGCGGTAGAGCAGGGGCAGCTCGACGTTCTCGAGCGCCGTGGTGCGCGGCAGCAGGTTGAATCCCTGGAACACGAACCCGAGATGAAGGCGGCGCAACATCGCCCGCTGGTCCCGATCGAGACCGCCGACGGGCACGCCGCGAAAGTGGAAGTCCCCCGCGGTCGGCGTGTCGAGGCAGCCGAGGATGTTCATGCAGGTCGACTTGCCCGAGCCGCTCGACCCCATCACCGCCACGAACTCGCCGCGGCGGATCTGGAGGTCGACGCCATCGAGCGCCCGGACCTCGGCCTCCCCGTGTCCGTACACGCGCTGCACCGAGCGAAGCTCGATGACGATGGGGGCCTCGACCGCCTCGCCGCTCACGAAGCAGCGCCTTCGCGCGCGGTGCCCGTGAGCACCTCGACCCCGACCTCGATGCCCTCGCCCGTGACGGCCGAGCGCGTTCCGTCCGTCGCCGTGACGCGCACCGGCACCGCCCTCGGCGTCGTGCCCTCGAGGATCCAGACGTGCGGTCCCGTCGGCATGTCCCGTGGACGGGGCGCGAACGGGCCCTCACGCGGCGGCGCGAACCTCAGCGCAGTGTTGGGGACGAGCAACATCGCGGGGTGCGTCGCCGTCACGATGGTCGCGGTGGCGGTCATGCCGGGGCGGAGCAGACGCTCGGCGTTCGAGACGTCGAGCACCGCCTCGTACGTCACCACGCCTTGCACGGTCCGCGGGGCGAGCCGCAGGTGCACGATATGCGCATCGAAGCGTTGCTCGGGGTACGCGTCCACCGAGAACGTCGCACGCTGTCCCTCGCGCACCTGACCGACGTCGGCCTCGTCCACGTCGACGTGAAGCTCCATCCGGGAGAGGTCTTCGGCCACGTCGAAGAGCACCGGGGTCTGGAACTGCGCGGCGATCGCCTGACCCGGTTCGACGTTGCGGGTGAGGACCACGCCATCGATCGGGCAGTCGATGACCACGCGGTCGCGTGCGGCGTTCGCGCGGTCGAGCGATGCGCGCGCGACCTCGAGCCGGGCCGCTGCGCTCTGCACCTCCGCCTCGGCCCGTTCGCTTCCGGCGCGCGAAGACTCCCACTCGGCGTCGGGCAGGAGCCCGCGCTCGTGCAGGGCGTCGGCGCGCGCGGCCTGCCGCT
>CAIKNO010000217.1 GCA_903828805.1 uncultured Sandaracinus sp.
CCGATCTCCAGGGCGATGCAGGTTCTGATGGTGGGTCTGGGGCTGGTCTCGACCGGCTGCGCGGGCTTCCGCAGCGCGTACGACGTGGACCGGCGGGGCGAGGTCGACCCGTCGACCGCGGTCGTGACCGGGAACCTCGAGATGTCGAACGCTGTGCAGACCGGCGCGATGGGCGAGGTGGGGTCGTACACCGCGCCGACGTTCCTCGCCGATGGAAACTCGTTCGACGGGTTCACGAACGTGCGCCTCGAGTCGCGCGGGGCGGGCTGGTGGGTGATGTCGATGATCGACATCCGGGGCGCCACCCTCGGTGATCTCCAGCCGGGCGTGACGTACGCGACGGCGACCTCCGGGGTGCTCGAGGACGGTCAGCCCGAGGTCTCGGTCATCGGCTGCTCGGGCCCGTCGCAGGGCAACTACACCTTCGACACGGGCGCGGAGCGGAGCGAACTGACGGTGGAGGACCTCGGTGCGGGCCTGCGCCGCGCGCACGTGCGCTCGGTGTTCGTGTTCTCCGGCCGCGAGCAAGTGGCCGAGGCGACGTTCGACTACCGCGTCGCCGGCTGAGCCAGGTGGTGCCCGACGGGGGGCGGGCGATCAGGGCGCCGGGCGAGGACATCGTCCGGCGTTCGGTCTTCGCGCCCGCTTCGCCGCGTGGCGCCGGGCAGGAATCCCGGGAGGGCTCGTCATCGGAGCCTCGCTCCTCGCGGGCGGCGTCGTCGTGCAGTCGGCCGCGCGTGCGCAGACCGCGGAGATCGCGTGGCACCGCGACCGAGCCGCCCGTGTCGCCCGCGTCGCCCGCACACTGACCTCGCCTCCGCTCGATCGCACGCCGTGAGGGCGCGGGCGCGGGAGATCACGACGCCGGGCGAGGACATCGCCCGGCGTTCGGTCTATCTTCGCGCGATGACGCGGTGGCGATGCTTGGGGTTGGCGTTGGGTCTGGCGTGCGCGGTCGCGGCCGCTCCAGGCCTGTCCGCGGCGCAGGTAGACCAGGGCTCCGATGGGGACGCCCGCCAGATGTTCGAGCAGGGTCGGCAGGCCTACGATGCCGGGCGCTTCGACGACGCGGTGCGGGCGTTCCGGCGCGCGTACGTGCTCTCGACCCGCTTCGCGCTCCTCTACAACATCGGGCAGGCGGAGCTGCGCGCGGGGCACGACGCCCAGGCCGTGGAGGCGTTCGAGGGCTTCCTGCGGCAGGCACCCGCGGACGACGCGCGGCGCTCCGAGGTCGAAGAGCGGGTCCGCGTGCTGCGGGCGCTCGGCGCGGGCGGCGCATCGGGCGCCGCGCCGGTCGCGACACCCTCGACAGCACCGGCTGCGACGCCCGCGGCCGAACCGACCGCGACGCCCTCGACGGCACCGGCTTCGACCGGCGCGTCGGTCGCGGCGCCCGAGGTTCCCGGGGCCGCGCCGACCGTCGTCCCGGTCGCGGGCGGGGACGCCGCGGCGGGTTCGGGCCTCGCGCCGTGGGTCGTGGTGGGCGGTGGCGGCGCGGTGGCGG
>CAIKNO010000218.1 GCA_903828805.1 uncultured Sandaracinus sp.
ACCTGCAGAAGAAGCTCGACACGGCGGCCCTGACGACCTTCGACGGTTTCCACGATCCGGCCCGGCGCGGGCCCATCATGGGGCGCGTGGATCCGCCGACCCGCCCCGGCGTGCTGCGGCGGTGTGCGGCGGCGCGGCTCCCGGCGCCCTCGCGCGCCCGGGTCTCCGAGGCCATGAACTGCGCGAGCTGCCACGACGGCCGGATCCGCGGCACCCTGGACGCGACGACGGACCCCCGCCAGATTGAACACAAGATCATCGACGCCCCGCTCGCCGCCCGCATGCCGCCACCGGCGGACCTGTCGCTCACGGAGCCCGAGGCGCGCGCCGTCGCCGACTGCCTGCGCGCGGAGTATCAGGCCGACCTGCGCGCGTGGTTGTTCGCCGGGCGGGAGTGAACCGCCTCAGCGCCAGAGGCGACGCAGCCGACGCGAGACCTCGGCGGCGCGGGCCTGCACGGCGAGTTCGAGGCCGCGCGCCGGGGTGCCGAGCCCCTGGGACGCCGTGCCGTCGAAGGTGCCCGTCCGCGTATCGGTGCCATCGCTCATCGACCACGTCGGGGCCGTCTCCGCGTCCGTGTAGGTCATGGTGCCGGTCCAGTTCTGCAGCGTGACCTCCATGGCGCCGCCCGTGAAGTAGGGGTGCTCGCCCGCCCGCGTACCGCGCAGACCCACGTAGCGCAGCACGCTGATGCCGTCCTTGCCGTCCTTCTCCGAGGGCATGTCGTTCGAGCGGTCGCGTGTGTTCACCTCGTGGGTCGTCTCCACGCAGCCATCCTCGAAGGTGGTCTCGTCGCCGCTCACGGTCCGCACGCAGGGCCCACCGTCGGTCGTCTGCAGGGCGGCCGCCGAGGTCGTGTCCGTGTCCAGGGTGATCGTCTGTCCGGAGAAAGTCGCGCTGCCCGACAGGACCGTGTGACTCGACAGATGATTGCGCATGCGGAACGTCCCGTCGCACAGTTCATCCAGGTCTCGCGCGGAGTCGGCGATGTCGGTGATCGACTGCCCGTCGTACATGGAGAGGTCCGCGCCCTCGCACTGCGCCTCGACATACATCCTCATGGTCAGCGCGAGGTCCAGCCCGGACGCGTCCGCGCCGCCCAGCAGGCCGTCGAGGCACGTCGAGAGATCCAGGCTCCCGGAGATGGTCATCCGGTCGCCGCTGGCCTCGACCTTCAGCGCGCCGAGGGCGTCTTCGACACACGAGGAGTCGTTGTCCATCGGGTCGTCGGACTCGGGCTTCTGATCGAAGAAGCTGCTCTCGCCGTCGAGCTCGCCGGCGAGGGCGTCCGCGGGCAGGTCGTACAGCGTCCCGGGCGTCAGGTCGGCCGCGGTGAGGAAGAAGCCGCTGGGGTTCGCCCCGCCGCCGCCATTGCCGTTGCCGTTGCCGTTGCCGTTGCCGTTGCCGTTGCCGTTGCCCGTGCCGGCGTCGGCATCGCCGCCGTCGTCGTCGTTCGTGCACGCCAAAAGGCCGAGGGCTGCCACGAGAATCCAGGTCGTCCGCATGTTCTCTCTCCGGATCAGGGAGCCCGGAGCCTCGCCCTTCGGCGCGGGCGCGTCAAATCGAACCGGACCCGCGCGCCGGGCTCAGTTCAGATAGAGCAGCACCGCGTCCCCCGCCCGCGCGGCCGCGGCGAAGAAGGCGCGCAGGTGGGCGTAGTACTCGGTCACGTACGCCTGGTCGTCCGTCCCGCCGGCCCAGGGTACGGGATAGATCTCCGCGCTCTCGGCGGCCGCGGCGTCGAAGCGCGACCACAGCACCTTGGGTGTGATCGGGTCGAGCGCGGCGGCGACTTCGGCCACCTCGGCGGGGCGCAGGTAGCGGGCCGGGCCGTAACCCACGTCCTCGTCGCTGACCTCGGTCCCGCCGAGCACCGCGCCGAAGAGCGGCCACTCGCCGAGCCACGGGTCGCCGTTGAGCAGGAAGCGGATCAGGTGCCAGGTCTTGTCCACGTCCAGGGCGCGGTCGGCGCCCTGCCGGCCCCTCGGGTGGAGAATCGACGCGAGCGTCTCGGGCGCGGCCAGCAGCGCGTCCAGGGCCGCCGCGGAGATCCGCCGGTAGTTTCCGATCATCGACATGCTGGGGCTCCTGCGTGGGGGTCGGCTGCCTTCGGGGCGGACCTGGCGGCGAGTATGACCGGGGTCCGGGCGGCGGGCGATCGAGAAACGGGCTTCGGCGGCTCGAATAAGAAGTCCCGCGCAGGCGGCCTCGCTCTACGTCGAGAACGGTGGCCTGCTGTCCTCGACCACCGCCCTCGACGACGGCGGGACGGCGTTCACCCTCGTGCTGCCCCTCGGATCGCCGCTGGAGAAGACCCTGACCGAGGGCGCCGTGCTGCCCACGCTCGAGGTGGCCGTCGTCGAGAAGGGCAAGAAGGGCACCAAGGGCACAAAGGGGAGTCAGCCGTTCATCATCGTGACCCTGCACAACTGCCTGATCAGCTCCGTCCGCCTGGCGCCGGACGGCAGCGTCACGGTGGTCATCGAGGCGGACGCCTACGATCACCAGACGCTCGATGGGGGCTTTTGAGCGTCGGCGGTCCACCGAAAGAGCCGATCGCGCCGTTGGCCGACGTGCTCACGACAACCACCCGGAGTCGTACACCCGGCCCTGGCTGGAGACGATCACGGCGCGCGTGTGCAGGGTGTGACCCGCCGCATCCCACGGCACCGGCGTCGCATGGAGCACGACGGAAGTGACCGAGTCCGACGCGAAGCCGTGCGTCCGCAGGAGGCGCTCGACGGTCTCACGGAGCGAGGCCAATGCCAGCGCCAACGGCTCCGACTCCGCGATCTGCGCCGGATACGGACGCGGCGTCAGCAGTTCGATCTCGGTCGTCGCCACGCCGGCCGCACGCAGCGCGCGCGCAAGATGGGGCGAAAGGCAACTCAGCCCGCTGCCCGCGTGGTGGGCGATGTTGTGGGCGACACCGGTCAGTTCGGAGAATCGGGGCATGGCAAGTCGAGTCCGGGGTGCTCCCGTCGCAGGCGGTGGACATTCATGCACGGGACCGTCTCCGCGAGCCACCAGGCCGGCTGTTCGCCGTCGATTCGTTCCAGCGTGAGGCGCTCGCCGCGCCGTTCGACGACGAGCTTCAGGGGGGCGCCCGTGGCGACGAGGATCACGACGTCGATGACCGCCTCCACCGTCGTGATGGGCTCTTCGTTCACGGTGCGCAGGACGTCACCGTGCCGGACGCCGAGTGAAAACAGGGGCGAGCCGCGCACCACGCCGACCAGTTCGAATCCCGACGCGCGGCCGTCACTGCGTGCGGGCAGGATGCGCTGCTCGAAGTGCCACGGCGGCACGCAGGCGGATGCGGGGACCGCCGCCGCCGGCGCGCCGAACACCGCGAGCATGACAAGGCCGGGACTCATCCCCCCACCCCCCGCGAGACCCGCGCCGCCCCCGCTGCGGAGATGTGCCGGTCGTTTCCGAACATCGACATGCTGGGGCTCCTGCCTTGGGGGTCGGGTGCCTGCGGGGCGGACCTTGCCGCGAGTCTGACCGCTGTCATACCGTCGGTGCCATGAAGACGGCCATCTCACTTCCGGATCCGCTCTTCCAGGCCGCCGAGCAGCTCGCCACCCGCCTCGGCGTCTCGCGGAGCGAGCTCTTCCGGCGGGCGGTGGAGAAGATGCTCCGCGACCACGACGATGCGCAGGTCACGGAGGCCCTCAATCGGGTGTACGAGCGCGAGCCGAGCGCGCTCGAGCCCGGGTTGGCCACCTTGCATTCCCGCTCGCTGCCGCGAGAGGTCTGTTAGCGCGTCGAGGCGAGATCTGGTGGGCGGAGCTGCCCGAGCCCACGGGATCGGAGCCCGGTTTCCGAAGGCCGGTGCTCATTGTGCAGGCCGACGCGTTCAACCGCAGCCAGCTCGCCACGGTGATCGTCGCCGCCCCGACGACGAACCTGCGCCTCGCGGCCGCTCCGGGCAACGTCTTGCTCACGCGGCGACAGTCGGGGCTCCCCGAGGACTGCGTGGTGAACGTCACCCGGGTCCTCACGCTCGACCGCGCCTTCCTCGTCGAACGGGCCAGCGTGGTGACGCCCGACCGGATGCGGGACGTCGACGCCGGCCTCGAACGCGCGCTCGGGTTAGGCGGGGTCTGAGACGGCCTCGATGGCCCGCCGTGACTCAGATGGGGGGGTCTCCTAGCGGCCCCAGCCTCTCGACGATCTCCGCACGTTCCGCCGCCGAAGTCGCGGCGGCCGTGGCTGCGTCGGCGGCCGCACGGGCCGGTTCGGTGCGCCCGAGACCTTGCAACGCGAGGGCCTTCAGCACGAAGAGCCGACCGCCCAAGGTCGCGCCGGCGTCGAGCGATGGGTCGATGGTCGTCAGGGCCCGGGCGAACTCGCCGCTCGCGAGCTGGTGATTCCCGAGGAAGAAGCGAGCGATGGCGACATCCGACGACGCGTCCGGAGCGCCGCCTTCTCGGGCGTGGTCGACGAGGCGCTCGTAGTCTTTTTCGGCCTCCGCGCGCCGACCGAGTCCCGCCAGGACCCCGGCGCGCGAACCGAAATACTGGAACAATGCCCAGTGACCCTCCGGGCAAGCGTCGATCGCCGCCGAGAACCGAGCGAGCGCCCCTTCCAGGTCGCCGTTGCCCCACAACTCCAGCGCGTCCTTCCCGATGAGGCTGTGGTTCCGTTCGGTCGACATGCTCCAATCCTCTCCGCGGGAATGAAGTCGCTCGCTCCGTGCGCCCCACGCTCACGCAAGTTCCCGATCCATAAACGGAATCCGCGCGGCGCGCCACTGCGAGCCGAGACTCATCCCCCCACCCCCCGCAAAACCCGCGCCGCCAGCGCCCCCCGGCCGTGCTCGGGCAGGTCCAACCGACGCACGATCCGCACCGCCCCCGGCGGGCCCTCGGTCGGATCCGTCTCCGAGTCGTCGCCCAGGTGGGGGACACCCGCGTCCCAGACGAGGCACCAGTAGGGCGAGGGCGTCGGGCCGACGCGCGTGTCGCCGACGAATACCTGCGTCTCCAGGGCGCGGGACAGGGCCTCGCCGAGGTCGCGCAGCCAGTCTTCGAGGTCGTGCCCCGGTGCGAGGCGCACGCCGACACATAAGCCGCAGGGAAACCCGGTCTCGGGCGCCCGCTCGACGACGCCGAGCCACACGTCTGCGGCGGGGGCGGGGCCCGAAGGCGCGACCGCGTCGACCCGCTCGACCGCCACGGAGAGGCCCGGCAGGACCGCCTGCGCGGCGGCCCGCAGCGCGCCGAGGTCGGGTGTGCAGGCGAGGGCGAGGTCGGTCATGGGGGAAGTCTAGCGCGCAAGAATATTCGCCGCCGCCCGCGCGTCCGTTCCACACCCGACCCTCGGAGAGAACACCCATGCCCGGAACCGCCCTCGCCCAGCGTTTGTCGCTCGTCCGCTGGTCCACCTGTGTGTGGCTCTGCCTCGCCTGCTCGCCGGCCGCCGAAGGCGCGACGGCGGACGGAGGGGCGGCGGCGGGCGGTGCACCGACGGGCGGTGTTTCGAGCCCGGCGGACGCGGGGGCGGGCGGGGCGAACGTCGCCGACGCGGAGATCCCCGAGGTCGCG
>CAIKNO010000219.1 GCA_903828805.1 uncultured Sandaracinus sp.
AAGCTGCTCCGGCCCGAGTTCGACTTCGACCCGTCGATCCGGCGGCGGTTCCGGCGCGAGGCCTCCATCCTGCGATCGTTGTCGCACCCGGCGATCGTCCGCGTCCTCGGCGTCAGCGAGGCCGAGTCCGAACGCTCGTACACCGTGATGGAGTTGCTCCGCGGCGAGACGCTCGAGGCGCTGCTGGACCGGCTCGGTCCGGTCGAGCCGACGTCGGTCGTCGCCCCTCTGAGCGTGCTGTGCGATGGGCTCGAGGCCGTCCACCAGCACGGCGTGGTGCACGGGGACATCAAGCCGGCCAATCTGTTCTGGACGACCGACGACCCCTGCCCGGTCCGCATCGTCGACTTCGGCCTCTCCAAGATCGAGGGCCTCGAGCGACTGACCCGGACCGGCGAGCTGACCGGAACGCCGGCGTACATGGCGCCCGAACTGCTCAAGGGGGGCGCCACGCTCGACGGGCGGATCGACCAGTACGCGCTCGGCGTCGTGCTCTACCAGGCGCTCGCCGGGCAGCCTCCGTTCACGTTGCGCAAGCATCCCGGGGCGCTCGTGCTCGACATCGTCATGGGCCGCGGCGTGCCGCTCGAGCAGACCGCGCCCGGGGTGCCGGCCGCCGTGCGCGCCGTGATCGCCCGCGCGATGGCGCCCCGACCCGAGGACCGGTTCGCCTCGGTGTCGGAGCTCGGCCTCGCGTTCCAAGAGGCGTGCCGATGACGGCCTTTCCGATGCCGCCGGGCGCGCGCCTGCGAGGACGGGTCGAGGCCATGGTGCTCGACAGCGACGCCCTGCGGGGCAACCCGCTGGGCGACCCCTCGCGGCGCGAGGTGTTCGTCTACTTGCCGCCGTCCTACGACGGGAGCCGACGTTTCCCGGTCGTCATGCTCCTGGGCCCCTATGGCTCGGACAACCGGATCTTCGTGCAGGGGCGGATGTGGGAGCCGACGACGTTCGAGCGCTTCGACCGGCTCCTCGCGGAAGGGGCCTGCGACGAGGCGATCCTCGTGGCCCCCGACGGCTGCACGCGGTGGGGCGGGTCGCAGTTCCTCGACGCCCCCGCCGTCGGCCGGTACCAGACCCACCTCGTCGACGAGGTGCTCCCTCTCGTGGACGCCCGTCACCGGACGATCCCGCGCCCGGAGGCCCGGGCCATCGTCGGGCGCAGCTCCGGGGGATTCGGCGCGCTGCGCGTGGCGCTGGATCGGCCCGGGGTGTTCGGCGCGGTGGGAAGCCACGCCGGCGACGGCCTCTTCGAGGTCAGCCTCCGACCGTTGTTCACCCCCGCCGCGGTCGCGCTCGACAGGGCGGGGGGCCTCGGCGCGTTTCTGGCGCGCGTCGAAGCCGGTGGGCCGCGTGAACCCGGAGAATTCGAGGCGCTGATGATGGTGGCCTCGGCCGCCGCCTACGCGCCCGACCGCGGGTCCCCGTTCTCGGAGGCGGACCTCCCGTTCGATCGATGGGGCGTGCCCCGTCCCGACGTGTGGGCGCACGTCCTCGAGCACGATCCGGTCCGGCGGCTCGAGGCCGATCCCGGCGCCATGCGCGGCCTCTCGACGGTCTACCTCGACGCGGGCGCGGGCGACGAGCATGGCCTGCAGTTCGCCGCACGCAGGGTCGCCGAGTTGCTCCGTGCCCGCGGGGCGATGGTGAGGCACGAGGAGTTTCCCGGGGGCCACCGCGGGACGGCGGGGCGCTACGCGGTGTCGCTCCCGCATCTCGTCGGCGCGCTCTGCCGCGTGTGATCGTCGCACGTCGGCCGCTGGGATCGGCTACCATGCGGCGTGGTCGTCGGGGGAGGCATCGCTTATGCTCCCGACGTCCCGGCAGACCGCATGACCAAGAAGACCGCGTCGAAGAGTCCTGGAAAGTCCGCGGCACGCCCCGCCGCCCTCCCCGCAGGGTCTTCGCGCAGCCGCGCGACCGCCCTCGTGACCAGCGCCGCGAAGGCGCGGCCCGCGGCGACGAGCGGCACGGGCCCGGGCCCCTCCCGGCGGGTCGGAGTGTCGTCGGCGTCTCGAAGCACCGCCAAGGCCGCCGTCCCTGCCAAGGCCGCCGCCCCTGCCAAGGCCGCCGTCCCTGCCAAGGCCGCCGTCCCTGCGAAGGCCGCCGTCCCTGCGAAGGCCGCCGTCCCTGCCAAGGCCGCCGCCCCCGTCAAGGCCGCCGCCCCCGTCAAGGCCGCCGCCCCCGTCAAGGCCGCCGCCCCCGCCAAGCTCGCCCCGCCTCCGAAGGCACCCCCGACCGCCGCGGTCCAGGCCACGGCGCCGACGCCCATGCCTTCGGAGCCCGCCGCGCCCGCGGCTTCTTCGGCGACCGATCTCGAGGCCGTGTCGGCGGCGGCTTCCTCGCCGGACGCGGTCGCCCCGGCCGGCCAGCCGCCCGTTCCCCCGGGCGTCGGCAGCGAGGCCGCCCTGGCGATCGTCGCCACGTCCGACGCTCATGCGGTCGCCGTGCACGTCGAGAACCTTCTCGGCGACAAGCCGAACGCCATCGCCAACTCGGCCCGCCTGCTGGACGAGCTCGTGGTGTTGAAGCCCGAGTTGTTGTCCCCGTCGATCGACAAGCTCGTGCTGGCGGTGACCTCGTCGTCCAAGCGCGCCGTGCTGACCGCCGCGGTCGCGCTTCCGGTGATGGCCAAGCTCGCGCCCGCCCGCGTCGCGCGGCACCTGCCCGCCCTGACGGACCGATTCATCCAGGCGAGCGACGTCGGCAAGGACGGCCTGGTCTCGACCTTCGCAGCGCTCTGCACCGCCTCCGTCGCGTACCAGAAGCGTCTCGAACCCGTGCTCGAGATCGCCCTCTCGAGCGCCGAGCCGAAGACCCTGCAGCGCTGGACGGAGGTCGTTCTCCCCTCGCTCAAAGGCGAGCCCCACGCCCGCGCCCGGGCCGTCGTCGAGCAACGCCTCTACATCATTCCCCGCCCGGTGGCACAGCCGATCGCAGCGTTCCTGGGCATCAAGCTGCGGCCCGCGGCACGCTGAGCCCACCGACGTGTGCTGAGCCCACCGACGTGCGCTGAGCCCAACGACGAGTGCTGGGCCCACCGGCGTTCGCTCGGCCCACCGGCGTGTGCTGAACCCACCGACGTGCGCTGAACCCACCGACGCCCGGGCTGCCCGTGATCGCCGCCTCTCCGACCCAATTGCTGATCCTGGCCGTGGTGGGGCTCTTCGCGGGGTGGGTGAACACCGTCGCCGGCGCCGGCTCCCTTCTGCTGCTCCCGGCCCTCGTCTGGAGCGGGTTGCCCGACGACGCGGCCAACGCCACCAACCGCCTCGGGATCCTCGCGCAGACCACCGCCGCCGTGCTCGGATACCGTCGCGCCGGGATTCCCGTCGGGCGGGCCGAGGCGACCCTGACCGTCCCGGCCGCCATCGGAGCGGCCCTCGGGGCGTGGTGGGCGAGTTCGATCGAGGCCGCCGACGTCCGCACTGCCGTCCTCATCGCGATGGGCGTGGCGCTCGTGCTCACGCTCGTGCCGATGCGGGTCTCGACGCCTCCGATGCCGCTGCCACGCGCCACCCCCGGCACCGTCCTGGCGTTGTTCGCCATCGGCCTCTACGGGGGGTTCCTGCAAGCCGGGGTCGGGC
Organism: uncultured Sandaracinus sp.; assembly: GCA_903828805.1. GTDB lineage: Bacteria > Myxococcota_A > Polyangia > Polyangiales > Sandaracinaceae > Sandaracinus. The sequence continues at coordinate 3,588 of CAIKNO010000219.1, forward strand.
TGCTCGTCCTGCTCTACCTCGCGCGCGCCCACCGCGTGTCGCTCGTGACGGCGAACGTGCTCAAGAGCGCCCTCGTGCTCGCGCTGTCGATCATCGCACTGTCGGTCTTCGCCGTGCGGGGCGAGACGATCGATCCGCTCCGAGGCGGCGTCCTCGCGTGCTCGAGCGCCCTCGGCGCCGTCGGAGGCGCCCGCGCCACGCTTCGCATCGGAGAGCGCCTGGTACGGATCTTCATGATGCTGGCGACCGCGGCGACCATGCTCGCGCTGCTGCTCGATGGCCGTTGATCGGGGACACCCACCCCGGGTCCTCCGCACGTCGGGTTTTGTCGCCGCGGCCGACGTCTGCTACGGCTCCCGGTTATGACACTCCTGCGCGGTCTGATTCCATTGTGCGCTCTGCTCGTGGCGTGTGGCCGCGGCACCCAGCCCACGCCGACGATCGGCGACGACGCGTCGATGCGCACCGGTACCCCGGAAGGGTGGCCGCGCGTCCTGGTGGTGACCGCCGGAGAAGGGCCCGCACTCTTTCTCGGTCCCGAGTCGGACTCACCGCCGATCGGGTACCTGTCGTCGGGGGTTCGGCTTCGCCTCGACGGGCCGCCGGTCAACGGACGGGTCCCCGTCACCGTCGCGGGCGGGATGCAGGCGCGCGGCTGGGCGAAGCTCGGTCGGGTCGGCCTCTACGTCACGCATCGCGGCCGACTCGACGGCACCCCGTCCTACGTCGCGGTCGGGGACCTCGTCGGGGTCACGGGTCGCACCGACGACGGCCAGTGGCGGATCCGCGTCACGCCCTGGATGGGCCGCGAGGAGCTCGACCGCCTCGGCCCCTTCGACGCCACCGTGGCCGCGGACGGGCTCACCGACACCGCGCCTTCGGGCCCCGACGCCGAGCTGAACGCCGGCGAGAACCGGCTGCTCCCCGTCGGCACGGAGGTTCCGGTGTATGACCGGCCCGGCGGTGCCGTCGTGGCCCGAATCCCGGCGACCGAGACGGCGCACACCGTGGTGGTCCTGCGCAGCCGCGGCGGCTGGAATGGCATCCGCGCCGGCGTCGGCCCCTACCTGGTCGGGTACGTGCAGGGCGATCTCGCGGCCGCGGACGCCGCGCCGCGGGCGAGCTGGACCACCCCCGCGGCGGGCGCCGACGGAATCCCCGCCCGAATCGCGGGCGAGACCGGCTCCCTGCACCGTCTCGCCGAGGGCACCCGGATCCGCTTCCTGGACCGCGTCATCGCCGTGGCGCGGCGCGGCGCGTGGGCGCGCGAGCTCGGCCGTGTGTCCGGCGGCCGCGCCGACGTGTACGTCGCGGTGGACGACGGATGCGCGCTGCGCGGTCTGGTGCGCGAGGACGATCTGCTGTCCGCGGAGGGTGCTGCGGCCCCGCCCGCGTCCGCCGCGCCGGCCGAGCCGATGCCGGCAGGCCCCTCGGGCAGCTGAGCGCATCCCGGGCCGGGACCGAGCCCGGCCGCGGAACGTCTCGAAGGCGAGGGCCTGCCCGACCGCGACCGGGCCGGCGTGGGCGGCTCGTCAGGCCACCCCCGCGGCCGCTGTCCGCCGGCCCGCGACCATGCTCCGCCGGCCCGCGACCATGCTCCGCCGGCCCGCGACCATGCTCCGCCGGCCCGCGACCATGCTCCGCCGGCCCGCGACCACGCTCCGCCGGCCCGCGACCACCGCGCGGGGCGCGCCCGTTCAGCGGAAGAGTTCGTCCAGCGGCACGACGCGGATGCGCTCCCGAGGCACGCCGATGCGAAGCCCCTGGACCTCGCGGTCCTGGGCGAGGACGTCCTCCCCGACGCTCCGCCCCTCGTACACCATCGGGGAGGCCTGCTCGGAGGCGAGGCGCTCGGCGAAGGCCTCCGCGTCGGGCGCGACGATGGCCATCTGCAGTCGAGACGGATCGAGGTGCCGGCGGATCGCCGCGTTCACGTCGGCGGCCGAGAGCCCGCGCCACGACGCGCGCAAGGCCTCGAGCCACGGGACGTCCTGCCCGTAGAACGCGTCGTCCACGGCGAACCCGAGTCGACGGCTCTCGGTCTGCAGGAAGAGCGCGTAGTACCCCTCGAGGTAGCTGCGGATGCGCGTGAGCTCGTCCTCGGTGAGGCCGCGCTCCACGAGGGCGCGAAACTCGGCGAGCGCGAGGCGGATCCCGAAGTGCGCCTGATCGGGGCGCAGCGGCCGCAACCAGATCGAGAAGTGCTGGACCCGACGCGCCACGTTGGGACGCGGGAACACGCCCCATCCGTCTTGCTCGAAGTGCTCGGGGTACGCGTAGTCGCCGTAGTTCATGCCGCGCCGCTCGCGGATCGACTGCATGAGGCGCCCGACGAACTGACGGTGCTGGCCGAGCCACGCGGTCGCCAGCACGATCGCGGGGTAGTCCGGGTCCCCGCGCTCGACGTCGACAGGCATCCCCATCGAGACCGCCACCGAGCTCGCGTCGGGCTTGCTGACGATCCAGATCTGCGCGTCCCCGGCCTCCGCCGGCGGCACGCTCGCCCTGCCCGCGCAGGCCTCGCTCGAGAGTTGCCCGAGGTCGTGCGCGACCCGCGCCGCGAAGCCGTCGGGGTATCCGCCGGCCAGCCCCAGCGTCGCCCTCCCCGCGCAGAACACCCGCGCCCGCTGGGCCCGTACGTCGTCGAGCCCGATCCGCGACAGCCCCTGCTCGGTCCCGAGCGTCGGGTGCCCGTAGGGATGGGCCGGAAAGAGCATCGCCTGCAGGGTCTCCTTGCCGAGCGCTTCGTCGTCGTTGCCGCGGAGCTCGAGCGTCAGCCCCGTCTGGGCCTGGGTCCGGAGCCTCTCGAAGTCCTCGGACTGCATCCGCGGGCGGAGCAGCACGTCGCGGAAGATCTCGTAGAACGCCTCGAGCCGGTCGCGGTGGACCCGGCCGAGGAAGACGGTCTGATCCCGGTCGACGCCCACGCTCAGCTGGGCCGCCATCGGGAAGAGCTGCTCGGTGATCTGCGCGTAGGTCCGCTCGCCGGCCCCACCTTCGACCATCAGCTGTGCGCCCAGCGCCGTGACCCCCTCCCGCCCGGCCGGATCGTCGGCGGAGCCTGCATCGAAGACGACCCGCACCGTCACGACGGGCGATGCGCTCCGCTGCTCGAGGACCCGCACCGCGTCCCGCAGCGGCTCGACGACGCTCGACACGACGGCCGGGGTCGGCGCGGGCGGGGCGGCCGGCTCCGGCATCGCAGGATACTCGGGGGGCAGGGGCCCACCTCCTCCGCATCCGGAGAGCGCAGCCACGAGCGCGAGCACGGTCCGGCGCCGGTTCACGACGCACCTCCTTCCGACGCCGAGAGCGTCACCACGAACCGACCCGAGGGCACCAGGTAACGCCCGGCCGCGGCGGCCGCGTCCTCGGGCGTCACCGCCGCGAGCGCACCGAGGTAGCCGTCGAGCGCCTCGACGCCGCCCACGGCGATCATCTCGGCGAGCAGCCCCGCGACCGAGCTGGGCGTCTCGAGGCCCATCGCGTAAAGGTTGCGAAGCCGCTCCTGCACCGCGCGCGCGCGCGCCGCAGGGACCTCCCCGCGCGCGAGCCTCGCGACCTCCTGCTCGATGGCCTCGAGGACCGGCTCGAAGGGGCGCCCTGGCGCGAGCACCGCCTGCACCACGAAGAGGCCCGGGTCGCGCGCGTGCTCCCCCGCCCACGAGCCGAGCTCGAGCACCGACTGCTCCTGCACCACGAGCCGCTGGTACAGGGGGCTCGACACGTCGAAGAGCAGGCCGTGCACGAGCTGGAGCGCCGCCGTCTCTCGACGCGAGGCCTCGCGCTGCGCGGGGGTCGCGCCCGACTCGAACGCGGGCGTGCGCCAGCCGATCCACAAGCGCGGCGGCGTCGAGCCCGGCCCCGTCAGATCGCGGCGCGCGCCCTGGGTGGGCCTCGGCTCGACCGGAACGACCGGCGTCGCCCTCCGGCCCCGCCATCCCCCGTAATGCTGCCGGATGCTCGCCATCAGCGCGTCGCGATCGAAGTCCCCGACGACCACCACGAAGGCGTTGTCGGGCGTGTAGAACCGGCGAAAGAACTGCTGCGCGTACTCGTAGTGACCGGGCATCGCGTCGATGTCGCGCAGGTACCCGATCGTGGTGTGCCGGTACGTGTGGCGGGTGAAGGCGAGCTCGCTCAGCGCCTCCCACATCGGCTGATCGGGGCGCGAGCTCCAGACCTGGTACTCGCCGCGCACCGCGCCGGCCTCGGTGCGGAACGTGTCCTCCGGGTACGACAGGTGCTGGAATCGGTCGGCCTCGAGCTCCACGACGGTCGGCAGCGCGGCCGTCGGGGCGGTGATCGTGTAACAGGTGAAGTCGCTCGTGGTGAAGGCGTTGTTGTCCGCCCCGAACGACTGCAGCGCCGCCTCGTAGTCGTGCTGCGGATGCCGCTCCGTCCCGCGGAACATCATGTGCTCGAAGAAGTGCGCGAAGCCGGAGTGGCCCTCCTCCACCTCGTCCCTCGAGCCGACCCGCACGACCGTGTCGTAGGCGACGATGCCGGGGCTGGCCCACGGGACGGTCACCACCGTGAGGCCGTTCGGGAGCCTCTCGACGGTCGGCGGCGTCGGGAACAGCACGTCGCTCGGCCGCGGCGCAGAACGCGGGGCCGCGGGGGAAGCGCCACGCTCGGCCCGCCGCGCGCGCGGCGTCGCGCCCGCCGGCGCCTGGGCGGTGGCCGACGACGGACCCGGCCCGCCGACGAGCAGCGTCAGGGAGAGCGTGAACGACACGGCGCCGGCCACGAGGGCCGACGACGTCGAGGGCGGGGACGGGACGAGAGGGAGGTTCATCGAGGCTCGCGGGAGAGGGTCAGGAGCAGCGCAGGAGGGACGGCTCGTAGCCCGCGGGGGCGTCGAAGCCGAGGAGCATGAGGGCGGTGGCGGCCACGTTCGCGAGCCCCGCCTCGGGCAACCCCGGATCGAAGACGAGCGACGGGGCCGAGGGCGCGAACAAGCAGCACGGCACCGGGTTGAGCGTGTGGCTGGTCTTCGGTCGCGGCCGGCCGAGCGCGTCGCGCTGCAACGCGGCGCTCTTCTTGTCGCGCTCGAACATCTCGTCGGCGTTGCCGTGGTCCGCCGTCAGGAGCAGCGCGCCCCCGAGCGCCTCGACCGCGGCCATGAGCCGACCGAGCTGCAGGTCGACCGCCTCCACCGCGACGATGGCCGCCTCGAGCACCCCGGTGTGGCCCACCATGTCGCCATTCGCCCAGTTCAGCCGCACGAAGCGGTGCGTGCCCTTCGCGAGCTCGTCGAGGACCCGATCGGTGATCTCCGCTGCCTTCATCCAGGGCCGCTCCTCGAAGGGGCGCGTGTCGCTCGGCACCTCGATCCACGTCTCGTGGGGCAGCGCCTCGCTTCGGTTGCCGTTCCAGAAGTACGTGACGTGACCGAACTTCTGCGTCTCGCTGACCGCGAGCTGAGGCACGCCGGCGGCCGACAGATGGGCCGACAGCGTCCGGTCGATCTCCGGCGGAGAGACGAGGAAATTCGCGGGCAAGTGCCGGTCGCCGTCGTACTGCATCATGCCGGCGAAGAAGACGTCGGGGCGCGCGCCCCGGTCGAACGCGCGCAGCTCCGGGTCCTCGAACGCGCGGCTCAGCTCGATGGCGCGGTCACCCCGGAAGTTGAAGAGGATGACCGCCGCGCCGTCCCGCACCGGTCCGACCGGCGCGCCCTCGGCATCGACGACGACGAATCCGGGGAGGTTCTGGTCCCCGATGCCGGGCTGCTCGTCCCGAAGCGCGAGGACCGCGTCCCGAAGCGAGGGAAACCCGCGCCCTTCGCCCCGGACGTGCAGGGCCCAGCCGCGCTCGACCATCGCCCAGTCCGCCTCGTAGCGGTCCATCGTCACCTTCATCCGTCCGCCCCCGGAGGCCACGGCGGCATCGACCCCGCGGGCGCGCAGGGACGCGAGCACGTCCTCCAAGGCCTCGACGTACACCAGCGCGCTCGTCTCCGGCACGTCGCGACCGTCGAGCAGGGCGTGCACGCGAAGGCGGGACACGCCCTCGTCGGCGGCGCGTCGCAACAACCGGAACAGGTGCTCGAGGTGCGCGTGCACGTTGCCATCCGAGAGCAGGCCGATGAAGTGCATCGGCTCCCCCGAAGCGCGCACCCGATCGACGGCCTGCCGCCACGCGCGGCCCTCGAAGATCGCGCCGCTCTCGAGCGCGGCCTGAACGAGCTTCGCCCCCTGATCGAAGACGCGGCCGGCCCCCAGGGCGTTGTGCCCGACCTCGCTGTTGCCCATGTCGTCGTCGCTCGGCAGGCCGACCGCCCGGCCGTGCGCGCGGAGCGTGCGACAGGCGCCGCCCGCCCGAAGTCGATCGAGGTTCGGCGTGCGCGCGAGCGCGACGGCGTCGCCCTCGTCCCCGGCCCCGAGGCCGATGCCGTCCATGACGGCGACGACGACGGGACCCGTCACACCGGCGAACGAGGGATGACGTGACAGGGAGAGCGTGGTCATGGGGCAGGATCTACGACGACCCCGCCCCGCGCACCAGAGGGTCGCTCAGAACCCGAACGCGAGCCCGACGGTCGTGTCCAGGTTGAACAGGAAGTTCGGCAGCTGGAACATGAAGTCGGGCTCCACGAACACGCCGACGTTGCGGTTGAACCGGTACTCGATGTGGCCGCCGAAGTGGAAGCCCGCGGGCCCGGACTGCCCGAAGGGCGCCTGCGGACCGTTGTTCGGCACGGCGACCTGGATCTGCCCGGCGCTTCCGCCGAGGTGCACCGAGACGCTCGGTCCCTGATCACGCCCCTCGTCGAACACGCGGAAATGAAGCCGCGCGCCGAGGAGCATGAACGAGAGCGGGCCGACGCCGCTGATCGGCTGGAAGCGCGCGAACGCCGACACGCCGAGCCAGTCGAGGAAGTAGTAGCCGAGCTCGAGCCGCAGCTGGAAGTTCGGCACCATGCCGGGGTCGCGCACGTAGAGGCACGCCGCGTTTCCGAAGCCCTGCTCGTCGACCGCGCCGTTGCAGACGGTCTCCTGGTTCGCGGATTCCCTCGAGACCGTCAGCGGGACGTAGCCGTTCCGGCTCCAGGTGTCCTCGTTGTACGCGTAGCCGTCGCCGTAGGTCGGCCACGAGTCGATCTCCTCGACGGGGTTGACCGCGTAGTCCGTGCAGTTCGTGTCGCCGGGATTGCACGGGGTCCGATCGGCCTGCATGCCGCTCGTGACGTACGAGAACCCGCCGCCACCGCCGACGCGCACGAAGAGGCGCGGGGCCCCGGAGCCGCCTCCGGAGCCGCCCCCCGAGTCGTCTCCGCCGTCGTCGCGGTCCTCGTCGTCGCGGCCGCCGCTCGCCTGGCCGAAGGCGCACAGGTCGTCGTCGCAGTTGCCCGACTGGCACTCCGAGTCGCGCGAGCACGAGTCGCCCGGGCCGCCGAGCGGACGGGTGCTTCCGCCCCCCGCCGTCGAGCCACCGCCGCCCGACGAACCGCCGCCCGACGAGCCGCCGCCCGACGAGCCACCGCCCGACGAACCACCGCCGCCCGTCGTGCGGGCGCAGCCGGACATGCCCGGCGGGCACTCCTCCTCGGCGCCGCACTGGGTCGGCGGCGAGCGGCCCGGGAGCGCGGGCGCCTGGGTCGTGCGGGTGGCGACGATCGGCACCACCACCGGCGCGACCTGAGAACCAGCGAAGCCGAGCGGGCTGCCATCGCTGCCGAACGCGACGATGTAGTAGGACATCTCCGGCTCGAAGACGTCCGTGCACGGGATCTCCGCGCCGTATCCGCCGTTCGCGAGGCGCTGCATCTCGCCGCGTCGGAACTCCCGCATGCCGTGGCCGCGGTAGTACAGGTACACGTGGGCCGGCCGGCCAGGCACCTCGATGTACACGGGCACCGCGGTCTGCGTCAGCTGCTCGGGGACCGAGATGTGCGGAAGGCTCCCGGGGGGCCCGGCGACGGCCGCACCGCCGCCCGTCGAACCGCCGCCCATCGAGCCGCCGCCCGTCGAACCGCCGCCGATCGAGCCGCCGCCCGTCGAACCACCGCCCGTCGAACCACCGCCCGTCGAACCACCGCCCGCGCCGGCACGGCTCCGCGCCATGTTGAACGTCGCCTGGACGTCGGGCGTGCTCGTGAACGGATCCAGCTGGACCGTCGCATCCGCCTGGAGGGCCTGGATGAAGAAGTTGAGGCCGCCCCCGTTGTCGCCCATGCCCGCGACCGCGACGACGCCGAGGTTCATCAGCGTCCGCGCGAGGGGTGCGCCGGTCACCCGGCCACGCTGCGCCGCCTGGAGGGCCTGCTGCAGGAGCTGCTGGGCCTGCTCGATCTCGAGGTTGTTGTAGGCCTCCATCGCCTGACGGTTCAGGTCGAGCACCTGCTGCAGCGGTCGCTGCGCGAACGCCACCGAGCCGGAGCCGAGAACGCTCGCCGCAGCGAGGGCCGCACCGAGGAACGCACACAGGAAACGGGGAGCGCGTGTCTTCATGACAGGGGTCTCGTGCAGAGGGGACAGCTTCGAACGGATCGGACTCAGCCCCCGCTGCGGGGGACCGCGCGGGCGTCGGTGCGATGGAATTCCACGCGCCGGTTCACCGCGCGGCCATCCGGCGTGGCGTTGCTCTCGATGGGGAGGGTCTCGCCGTACCCGTGGGCGGTGAGGCGCTCGGCCGCCACGCCCTGGTTGACGAGGTAGGCGCGCACCGACTCGGCGCGGTCCTGGGACAGGCGCAGGTTGTGCGCGTCGTCGCCGCGGGAGTCGGTGTGCCCCTGGACTTCGATGGTCACGTCGGGGAAGTCGCGCATGACCTGCGCGACCGTGTCGAGGATCGGGAAGCTCACCGCGCGGATGACGGCCCGATCGGTCTCGAAGTAGATCTGCTGGTGGATGACGATGCCTTCGCTCGTCACCTCGACGTCCTGGTAGACGCGGGGGCAGCCCTGTTCTTCCTGAATGCCGGGCTCGTTGGGGCAGCGATCGAGGGCGTCGGAGATGCCATCGGCGTCGTTGTCGGCGTCCGGGCAACCGTCGGCGTCGTCGTGGCCGTCGCGGTCCTCGGGCTCCCTCGGGCACCGGTCGTCGATGTCCGCGATCCGGTCGAGGTCGTCGTCCGGCTCGGGGCAGCCGTCTTCATCGAGATATCCGTCGCGGTCCTCGGGCTCGATCGGGCACGCGTCGCCGGAGTCGCGCAGGCCGTCGCCGTCGGAGTCCTGGTCCTCCGGGCAGCCGTCGGCGTCCTCGAAGCCGTCGCGGTCCTCCGGCTCGTCGGGACAACGATCGTCGGGGTCGGCGAGGCCATCCCCGTCGCGATCGCCGGGCGCCGGGGCCGGCGGCGGTGGAGGCGGCGGAAGCTCCACCGGCGGGGGCGGCGGGGGCGCATCCTGGCGCGGCAAGCAACGCTCGGGCGGGCTCATCCGGAGCGCGGCCTCGGCGTTCGGCTCGGCGAGCGCGAAATGCTCTTGCGCACGGGCGAGGTCGCCCTGCTCGAGCTCGACCTGGGCGAAGTCGAGGTGCGCCTGCGCCGTCGCCAGCTCGCGGGGGGCGCATTGCCTGGCGCCGTTCGCCTCAGCGTGGGCGGCGATGTCGCGCGCGCCCCGGATCCGGCCCCGGAGGATCGAGGGGGCCGGGCATCCCGTCAGCCCCAGCAGCGCGGAGACGGCGACGAGCGCCGTGGCCGAGCGGCCGCGCGCGGTCAGGCGGCGCGCACCCTGCGGGTCGCTGCGGCGGGGCCGGCTCATCGCGAGGCTCCCGCGGTGGAGGCGGCCGTCCGGGCGGGCCGCGGCGGGCGACCGGCCGCGGCGTCGGAGGCGGCGCGGCGATGCTCGGAGGTGCCTCGCTGCGCCCTCTCGCCCATGTCCCTCGCCCGCTCGGCGAAGCGGATGGCGTCCTGGTAGTTGCCCTCGTTCGCCTCTTCGGCGGCCTTCTCGAGGTACTCCCGAGCGGTCCAGTACTCGTACGGCGACCACTCGGCCGCGCCCGACTGCTCCGCCCCGTGGACGGCCGCGGACGCCGGGAGCACGTCGATCAGATAGAGCCCTGGCCCGCAGCCCGGGACGAGGCACAGGCACACGATCCCGGCCACCTTGGTGACCCAGCCTCCCGGCCCGGTTGATCGCACGCCTGACGTCACGCTGCCCCTCGGTGTCGGCGCCGATGGAGAAACTCCATGGAACGCCTGCGATTCTTGGTAGAGAGAGGGCGGGACGCTATCAAGTCCTCGGCGGCCGAGTCAACTGGCCGCGACACCCGGCCCCGAGGGTCGCTCACGCCGCGCGGCGACTCCCCGACCGGACCCGCAGCAGCAAGGCGACGAAGCCCGCGGCCAGCAGGGTCCCCATCGCCAGCGCGCCGGCGAAGGTCGGCGCCTCTCGAAACGGGACGAGCCCGAAGTGGCCGAGGTACTGGGCCTGGCTGCCCACCTGGCCGAGTCGCTCCCCGAGGGCGACGGTCGTCCCGGCGCCGAACACCGCGACCAGCCCGACGAGCGAGAGCGCCACGGCGTCCCGATGCGAGCGGAGCAGCCAACCCCCGAGCGCGAACCCTCCCGCCCCGAGCGCCGCCACGACCCCGAAGCCGACGAGGGCCAGGGCCGACGGGATCGCGCGCACGTCACCGAGGTACACGAGGAACCAGTCGCCGTGCGCCACGTAGAAGTACGCCGACGCCGGCACGAGCACGAGCACGTCGAACAGCAGGTACGCGAACGACGCCTGGGTCAGCAGCACGGGGCGCGGGCTGTTCTTGATCTCGATCCGTCCCGCGAGCGCGGTCGAGAGACCCGTCAGCAGGGCGAGGAAGAGCACCGTCGGGAGAGGCACGGCGACAGGGTAGTCGCCCCGCGCACAGGGGGTCAAAGGGTCGATGGCCCCGCGCCCCGGCGCTCGCGCGACAGGCGGCGGGCGTCCCATCCGGCCCGGACGGCGCCGTCCGACGCGGACACGCTCGCCCGTCGCGCCCGCGCGGGGTCCGCAAGCACGGCCCTCGACCACGGGGACGGGACCCCGGGGCGAGCGCTCCGCCCGCGGCCCGCGGACGTCCCCGAGATCGGCTACGCTCGCGCGCATGTTCGACCTCGGCGCGGCCTTCGAGTCCGCACTCACCTCGGGCAACTACGCCCTCGCCCTCCCCCTCATCTACCTCGTCGGGCTCGCGACCGCGCTGACACCGTGCGTCTACCCGATGATCGCGATCACGGTCAGCGTGTTCGGCGCACGGCAGGCCAAGACGAAGACCGAGGGCGCGCTGCTGTCGACCGCGTACGTGCTCGGCATGGCGTCGCTGCTGACGCCGCTCGGCGTGATCGTGGCCCTGACCGGCGGCGTGTTCGGGGCGTGGCTGAGCTCGCCCCTGGTCCTCGGATCGTTCGCGGTCCTGTTCTTCGCCCTCGCCCTCTCGATGTTCGGGCTCTTCGAGCTGAACCTCCCGCCGGCGTTGCAGAACCGGCTCGCCCAGATGGGCGGCATCGGGTTCAAAGGCGCGTTCGTCCTCGGGTTCGCGATGGCGCTCATCGCCACGCCCTGCACGGGTCCGGCCATCGGCTTCCTGCTCGGATGGATCGCGACGACCCACAACGTGGCCATGGGCGCGAGCGCGATGTTCACGTTCGCGCTGGGCCTCGGGACCCTGTTCTGGCTCGTGGGCACCTTCGCCGTGTCGTTGCCCAAGAGCGGACGGTGGATGGAGTCGGTCAAGAGCGTGTTCGGGATCGTGCTCTGCGTGATGGCGCTCTACTGGGTGCGGGACTTGATCCCCGGGCTGATGGACCTCTTCGAGCGCACGCCCGTCGTGCTCGGCGCCGCCGTGGGCCTCGCCGTGCTCGGCCTCGCCCTCGGCGCGGTGCACCTCGACTTCCACGAGCCGAACCCCGCGCGCCGGGCGCGGAAGGCCGTGGGCATCGCGCTCACCACCGCGGGCGGCTTCGGCGTCATCGCGTGGCTGCTGACCCCTGCCGGCGCCCTCGAGTGGCGGGAGGACTTCGCCGCGGC
>CAIKNO010000220.1 GCA_903828805.1 uncultured Sandaracinus sp.
CGAGGCCGGCGTCGAGGCCGGCATCAAACGACGCATCCATCCCGGCGTCGATGGGCGCTTCGCATACACCGTCGACGCAGGCGCTCCCGGACGCACACGCGCGACCGCAGGCCCCGCAATGGGCCTCGTCGCGGGCGAGGTCGACGCACGTCTCGCCGCACCACGTCAGCCCAGCCTGACACTCCGCGCCGACGATCGGGCTGCACCCGGCGGCGATCGCGCCCACGGCGTGCACCCACGCCATGAACGCCCACGCCGACCGCGGCCGAAGCACGTGAGCCCGCGATGCCGTCATTCGCCCTCCACCGCCACCGCACGACGCTCGGTCACCACGAACTCCACCCTGCGGTTGCGCTGAAATCCGACCTCGGTCTGGCGCGTGTCCCGCGGCTGCGCGGCGCCGAATCCCCGGACCTCGATCATGCCCGTCGGCATGCCCAGCTCGACGAGCGCGTCCCGGACGTGGGCTGCGCGCCGCTCGCTGAGTTCCTGGTTGAACGCCGCGTCGCCCCGCGCATCGGCGTGGCCCTCGACCCGCACCTGCGCCCACTCCGGGTGAAGGCTCCACAGCATCACGATCGCCTCGAGCACAGGGCGCGCGCTGCTCTTCACGCGGGCCCGCTCGAAGTCGAAGAGGACGGTCTCCTCGAGCACGATTCGGTCATCGACCATCGTGATGAGTCCTCGGTCGGGGCACCCGTCGTCGTCCTCGATGCCGTTGATGACCTCCGGCTCGTCCGGGCAGTGATCCGGGTCGTCGAGGATTCCATCGCGGTCGTTGTCGGGATCCGGGCAACCGTCCCCGTCCTCGAAACCGTCCGGGTCCTCGGCCTCGAGCGGGCAGCGATCCTCGAGGTCGAGAATCCCGTCGTGATCGTTGTCCGGCTCCGGACAACCGTCCTCGTCCTCGAAGGCGTCGACATCCTCGGGCTCGGACGGGCAGGCATCGTCGGGATCGCGCAGCCCATCGCCATCCGTGTCGGGAACGTCGGGGGGAGGAGGCTCGACCACCGCCACGGCGCCGGCGTCGAAGAGGACCACCTCCGCGCCGAGGGTGACGATCCACGCGGAGCGTGAATCGATCGGATCGTCGAAATGCACCACGTGTGTGAGGCGGGCGCTCGGGCCGACGCGAAGCGCGTCGACCTCGAACGCGTAGCCCACGCCGAGGTCGAACTCGGGACGCACGAGGGGACCCGTCAGGGCCCCGCCCACGGCCACCTCGACCCACGCCGACGCGGCGCGCTGCGGCGCTTCCGGATTTCCAAAGGCCAGCGGGCGAAGCCGGAGCGCCGCGCCGAGCTCGAGCTGCGAACCCACCCCGGGGTCGCGGAGCGTTCGGTCCGCGGGCGCGGGCCCGTCCGACAAGAACCCGGCCCGGACGCGAACCAACGGAACGAGAAAAGGAAGGAACGGCACGTGCAGCGCCACCCCGAGGGACCCACCGACCCCGAAACGCTGGCTCTGCGGCTCGCTGACCGGCACCGAGAACCCCGGCTCGATCCCGAGCATCAGAGGCACCTGCGCAACGGCCTTGCCGACGGGAAGTGCGAGCCACACCGCCAGCAAGACGAAGGGAAGCCCGGCCGGCCGCCGTGTTTGCCCGGTCGTCACGACGGCACTGTAGTGGAACCCGGCGCGCCATGCGAGCGCGGAAGGCGGGCGCGGCGCGCGCCCACCGGCCGGAGCAGGCCCCACACGCCGACGCCCGTCGTGGCCTACGGGTCGCCGGCGTGAGGGTCGGGCAGGCCTCCCGACGCCGAGCGGCTCACACGTCCAACGCCTCCGCGTCGGCGCGGGGCGCATGCTCCATGATGTACTTGAACCGCATCGAGGCGTCTCGTCCCATCAGGTCGTTCAACACGCGATCGGTCTCGAGCTCGTGCTCGATGACGACCCGCAACGTCCGGCGCTTTCGCGGGTCGAGCGTCGTCACCTTCAGTTGCTCGGCGTTCATCTCGCCCAGCCCCTTGAAGCGCGTGACCTTCGGCTTGACGTTCTTGGGCAATCCCGCGATGAGACGCTCCTTCTCGACATCGTCGAGGGCCCAGTGCGTTTCCTTGCCGGCGTCGACTCGATAGAGCGGCGGCATGGCCAGATACACGTGGCCACCCCGGATCAGACCGGGGAGTTGTCGGTAAAAGAACGTCAGCAGGAGCGTCGCGATGTGGTGGCCGTCGGAGTCGGCGTCCATCAGCAAGAAGATCTTCCCGTACCTCAGCCGGGACACGTCGAAGTCCTTGCCGATGCCGCACCCGAGCGCGGACACGATGTCCTGCAGCTCCTTGTTTCCCATGATGGCCGCGCTGTTTGCGCGCTCGGCGTTCAGCACCTTCCCGCGCAGCGGGAGGATCGCCTGGGTCTTGCGGTCGCGGCCGGCCTTCGCCGAGCCGCCTGCCGAGTCGCCCTCCACCAGGAACAGCTCGCAGATCGACGGGTCGGTGCTCGCGCAGTCCGAGAGCTTGCCCGGGAGGTTCAGCCGATGGCTGATCGCGGTCTTGCGGGACACCTGCGCCGACGCGGCCCGGGACGCCTCACGCGCCCTCGCCGCGAGCACGATGCGCCCGACGACGGACTCGGCGACCGAGGCGTTGTCGAGCATCCACTGCTCGAGCGCGGTGCGCACCGCCCCCTCGACCTGCGCGGCGACCTCGGGGTTGTTCAGGCGGTCCTTCGTCTGACCCTGGAACTGCGGCTCCGCGACGTACACGCTCAGCAGCGCAGCGACGCCTTCTCGGATGTCCTCGGCCGTGATCGTCACGCCCTTGGGCTCGATCTTCTTGGCCGCCATGAAGCCGCGGACCGCCTTGTTGAGCGCGGTCTTGAGCCCCTGCTCGTGCGTGCCGCCGCTGGGCGTCGGGATGCCGTTCGCGAACGTCAGCAGACGCTCCTCCGGCGCCTCGGTCCACGTCAGCGCGACCTCGACGCGCGGGTCCTCGGCGCGCTCGAGCGTGAAGGGCTGGGGCTGAATCGCCTTCATGCCCTTCTCGGCGACGAGCTTGCCGAGGTACTCGACGATCCCGCCGGGGTGATGGAACGCCCAGCGCTCGCCGGTCTTCTCGTCCTTGAGCGTGACCTCGAGGCCCCGGTGGAGGTAGCTCTTGGCCTCGAGCCGCTCGCGGATCGTGTCGAGGTCGAACTGCAGCGTCTTGCCGAAGATCTGCGGATCCGGACGGAAGTGGACCCGCGTCCCGCGGCGACTCGTCGCGCCGTTCTTCTTGAGCTTGCTCGTCGCCTGCCCGCGCTCGTAGGTCTGCTGCCACTCCTCGGCCCCGCGCCGCACCTGCACGGTCAGCGCCTCCGACAAGGCGTTGACGACGCTCGCGCCGACGCCGTGGAGTCCTCCGGAGACCTGGTAGTTCTTGCCGCTGAACTTGCCGCCGCCGTGGAGCTTCGTGAAGACGATCTCGACGCCGGTCAGCTTGTACTTCGGGTTGACGTCGAGGGGGATCCCGCGGCCGTTGTCGGTCACCGCCGCGCCCTTACGATCGGCGTCGAGGCTCACCTCCAGGCGGTCGGCGTGCCCGTTGATCGCCTCGTCGACGGCGTTGTCGAGGATCTCCCACAGCAGATGGTGATAACCGCGCGCGTCCGTGCCGCCGATGTACATCGCAGGGCGCTTGCGCACCGGCTCCAGCCCCTCGAGCACCTCGAGCTGCGACGCGCTGTACTCGTCGGCCGGCTTCGGAGGACGAACGCTGATCGGCGCCTTGCTCACGACTCACCTCCGGACAGCTGCGGGATCGTCGCCTCGAGCGGGAGGACGCGCACCGCCCGTCCACGCTTGAAGAGCTGCGTGCCGCGGCCGCCGCGGGCCACGACGTCCTTCCACACGGTGATGTCGAAGGTCTTCCCGTTCTCGTGCTCGAGCACCAAGGGCGACAACGAATCTCGCATCAACCGCGCGCCGAGCACGGCCTCCTTCGCTTCGTCCTCGAGCTTGATGAGCTTCACGCCCTTGCCGGCCCCCGAAAGGATCGGCACCTCGTCCACCATGCACACCAGCGCGTGACCGTCCGTCGTCGCGCAGGCGAGCTTCTCGTCGCCGCGGCACAGCTCCACGTGCACGATCTCGTCGCCGCCCTGGCCCGGCGTGCCTCCGAGGCGCATGAACTTTCGCCCCGCGCGGGTGCTCGGCTCACGATGCGAGCGCAACGAGAACCGCGTGCAGAGACCCGTCTTGGTCACCGCGAGCGCGAACGGCGGCAGCGGCTCGGTGGCGTTCTCGATCTCGGGAGGGACCTCGAGCACCCGGGCATCGAAGCTCATCATGCGCACGATGCGCTCGCCGTCCGCGAGCTTGAACATCGTCTGCACGGGGTTCCCGTACCCGGTCGTCGCCGCGACCTCGACGATCCGGCACACGTAGCAAGCGCCGTGGTTCGAGAAGAACGCGACCGACGCGCGGGTGCTGCCCGCCACGACGTCCTGGATGGCGTCGCCCTCGCGCGTCCGGGTGGCGGCGAGGTCCTTCACCGACCCCTGACGCTTCACCCAGCCCTGCTGGCTGAGAAGAACGAACTGGTCCTCCTCGACGATGAACGCCTCCGCGTCGTACTCGGGCTCGTTCGTCTCGCCGACGATGCGGGTCGCACGCCGGTCCGCGTACCCGGCCTTCAGCTCTGCCAGCTCCGCCTTGATGAGCTTCCACCGCGCGCCCTCGCTCGAGAGCAGCTGGGCCAGGCGCTTCTCTTCCTTCCGCTTCTCGTCGAGCTCGTCGCGGATGACCTTGATCTCGAGCTGCGCCAGTCGATACAGGCGAAGCTCGAGGATCGCGTCGACCTGGATCTCCGAGAGGCCGAAGCGCGCCATCAGCTTGGTCGCCGCGTCCTGCTTGCCCTGGCTGCGACGGATGATGCGGATCGCTTCGTCGAGCGCATCGAAGATCGCGACGAAGCCCTCGAGGATGTGGATCCGCTTCCGCACGACCGTCAGGTCGTGCTCGAGGCGGCGCACCACGACGCGCATCCGGAAATCGAGGAAGTGCCGGATCATCCCGCGCAGGTCCAGACGCTCCGGGGCCGGGACCTCGTGGCCGCCGCTCATCACCGGGACGAGGCACGTGAAGTTCACCTGCACGTTCGTCGCGAGCGGCGTGTGCTTGTACAGGTACGACATCACGAGCTGGGGATCGGTGCCCTTCTTGATCTCCATCACGAGGCGGCAGTCGTCGGTGCTCTCGTCGCGGACGTCGAGCAGGACGGGCAGCTTCTTCGCGATGATGATCTCCGCGATCTTCTCGACGATCGTCTTGCGCTCGATCGAGTACGGGATCGCGGTGATGACGATCTGGGGGTTCTTCTGCGAGGCCGGCTCCTCGAGCTTCCACGCGCCGCGGACCTTCAGCGAGCCCTGGCCCGCCGTGTAGACGTCCTCGATCTCCTTCTTGCTCGAGACGAGCTGTCCGCCGGTCGGAAAGTCCGGCCCCTTCACGAACTTCAGCAGATGCTTGGTCGTCAGCTCGGGCTCGTCGATCAGCGCCACCGTCGCATCGATCACCTCGCCGAGGTTGTGCGGGGGGATCGACGTCGCCATCCCGACGGCGATCCCGGCGCTCCCGTTCACCAGCAGGTTCGGGAAGCGCGCAGGCAGCACGACGGGCTCCTGCTCCTCGCCGTCGTAGTTCGGTCGGAAGTCGACCGTGCTGCGGTCGAGCTCCGACAGGAGCTCCGATGCGGGCTTGGAGAGACGGCACTCCGTGTAGCGCATCGCCGCCGGCGCATCGCCGTCGGGAGAGCCGAAGTTGCCCTGCCCGTCGACGAGCGGCAGCCGAAGCGTGAACGGCTGCGCCATGCGCACGAGCGCGTCGTAGATCGCGGTGTCACCGTGCGGGTGGTACTTGCCCATGACGTCGCCGACGACGCGCGCGCACTTCACGGTCTTGGTGTCGTGCCGGTGCCCGCCGCGGTGCATGCCGTAGAGGATCCGTCGCTGGACCGGCTTCAGGCCGTCGCGCACGTCGGGGAGCGCGCGGGACGTGACGACACTGAGGGCGTAGTGGAGGTAGCGCTTCTGCGCCTCCTCGGAGAGTGATGCGTCCTGGGTATTCATGGTCGGTGGCAACGGCGGTCGACCCGCGATGCCGGAGCGCGGCGGCGGGTCGTCGAAGAGCGAGAGTTGATCGCGAGAGCGCGCCATTTCTCAGAAGATCCGGGCGTGTGACTGCAAAGACGTTCAGTCCCGGAGGCCAGGCTTCTAGCAGCAGACGCGCGAAGCACGCAAGGTTTAGGCGTCCGCCCTCCGGACGCTGCGAACACCGGGCAGGACCGGTCCGGGGCGCACGGTCTACGCTCGGCGCCGGACATGCCCAGCATCGCCGTCATCGTGAACCCCCACGCACGAAGTCACCGCGGGCACGACCACGCGGCGTCCTACGCGGGCGTGCTGGGCCCTCACGGAACCGTGCACGTCACGCCCAGCCCCGCCTCGCTCGGCCCGCTCGTCGAGAGGTGGCTCACGCACGAGATGCCCGGATGCATCGTCTGCGACGGAGGAGACGGCGCGCTGCACTGCGTGCTGAACGCCGTCTGGCCTCGGCTCGCGGCGCTTGGCCTTCCGCTTCCGATGCTGCTGCCGACCGGCGGCGGGACCATCAACTTCGTCTCGCGGAAGGTCGGGCTCCGCGGCGATGCGGTCGCGCGACTGCGGCGCCTCGTGCGTGCGACGCGGGGAGGCGACGTGCCCACCGTCCCGCTGGACACCCTCGAGGTGCGCGGCGCGTGCGACGACGGGCGCGCATTTCGTCGGCTGGGGTTCGCCATGGCGGCCGGGGGCGTGGGCCAGCGATTCTTCGACCGTGACGAGGAGCAGCGGCACGCCGGACCCGCGGCCATCGTGACCATCGTCGCCCGCGCCATCGCATCGCTGACGGCGGGTGCACTCCCCGGGCTGGGACGCGGCGCGTACGCCCGCGCGCTGTTCCGGCCTCACCATGCGCGGGTCGTGATCGATGGCCGCCCGGTGCCATCGACGGTGCACGGAGCGCTCAACGCCGGGGCCATCGACGTCGAGCTCGGAGGCATCTTCCGCGTCTTCGACCAGGCAGGGGCACCGGGGTCCCTTCATTTCCAGGCGGGCACCGTGTCGCCGACGGAGATGGTCGCCAACCTTCCCGCGCTCCTCGGCGGCCATCGAGTCAGGGCGCGCGGCCTCGTCGATGGCGCGGGCGAGCGGATGGAGGTCGAAGCGCTCGGGCCCGAGCTTCCTTGCCCCGTCATCGACGGCGAGCGTTTCGAGGGGCTGCGGCGATTCTCCGTGGTGCTCGGACCCACGGTGCGCATCGCTGTCCCTTGAAGCGCCCGTCAGAACGACTCGTGGGCGACCCATCGGGAACGTGGGTGATGCATCCGCGCGTGGCACCGGATCTCGGCCGGCCGGTCCCGGGCGTCGGTCCACGACCGGGGCGTCGTGGGCGTGAGGTGCCCGTCGGGATGGCGGATCCCCGGTCGAAACAGCGATGCAGGGTCGCAATTCTGCCCCTCGAAGATGAACTCGAAATGCACGTGCGGGCCGCGGCTGATCCCGGTGGATCCGACCTCGGCGAGCACCGCCCCCGCAGGCACGCGCTCCCCGGCGACCACGTAGTTCACCGAGTTGTGGGCGTACATCGTGATCCAGCCGCCCGGATGCAGGAGGAGCACGACGTTTCCGTATCCCGGGATCTCGTCGCCCGCGTAGCCGACCAGCCCCGCCGCGGCCGCACGCACGTTCCAGCCGATCTCCCCCATGATGTCGGTGGCGAGGTGGTAGCCGCCCTCCCCCGAACCGTAGCCGCGCACGAACCACCCTCGCCCCACGGGCCATCGGAGGGTCCCCGGTACGCGCCCGCGAGGTGAGCCTCGGTTCACCTCGAGAAGCCACCGCGGCTCCGGGCGGCCGTGCAGCAAGGCCGTGGCGGCACGGCGGTCGCCGAGTCCGAGGCGGCGGGCCAGCGCGAGCGCCCGCTGCTGTCCTGCGCGCAACGGGCGACGCATTCGGCCAGCGCCATCACGCTCCACGCCGGGCACGAGGATGGAGGCGCCCTCGCGCAACGCCGAGGCGGCGTCACGGGTCAGGCCGTTGACCGCCATCAACTCCGCGACGCTGACCCCGAACGCCCCCGCGAGGCTCCAGAGGGTGTCGCCCGCGCCGACGCGATGGCGGAAGCCGCGGACGCGGGCCTGCGGCGTGGGGGCTGCTCGGAGGTGGCGCTCGACGTCCGCCTGCGTGATCCCGGGGACCTGCACGGCGGACCCCGTCCGCAACGCGCGGACGTCGTCGTCGTCGAGGGCGTTGCGCTCGAGGAGCGCGGGCAGGGGCACATCGTACGCCCGCGCGACGTCCCAGAGCGTCTCGCCCTCGGCCAATCGGTGCCACGCGGCCCCCTCGAGCGGCGGGAGCGAGGTCGCCTCGGCTGCGGCCCGCTGCCCCGCCGTCGTGACCGGCACGGGCGCCGCCGCACCGGGAATGTGCAGTTGCATGCCCGCCCGCAAGCGCTGGGCGCGACGCGTTTCGCGCGGGTTGGCCCGCCGGATCTCCTCGACGTCCACGTGGTAGGCGCGCGCGATGTCCCAGAGCGTCTCGCCTTCGGCGACCCGATGCTCCACCCCAGGAACGTCCTGGTCTGACCCTGGTTCGGGCACCGACGCGGGCGGCGCGGCGATCGCCCGCGTCACGGGTTCCACGTCAGGAACCGCGGGCGGAGGTTCGCCCCCGCACCCCAGCAGCAGACACGCGAACAGACGGCCGGCCCATGCCGCGCCGAGGCGCTCCAGAACGCCGGGAGACGACGACCGCTCCACGCGGCGGCGCGCCCTCGCGGGCCCCGTGCGCCCTCGACCCGCCCGACCTCTCGAGGGCACGACGGGACGAAGCGGTGTAGACCATTCGGCGTGACCCTCGGCCAAGCCCTCACGATCGCCGGCTCCGACCCCTCCGGGGGCGCGGGCATCCAGGCTGACCTCAAGACGTTCCACCAGCACCGAGTCTACGGCATGGCCGTCGTCACGCTGCTCACGGCGCAATCCACGCTCGGCGTCACCCGCGTGGACGTCTGCGCGACCGACCTCGTCGAGGCCCAGCTGGACACGCTGCTCGACGACCTCTGCCCGGGCGCGGCCAAGACCGGCGCGCTCGGCTCCGCAGCGATGGTCCACGCCGTGGCCGAGCGCGCGCGCCGGTTCGCATTCCCGCTGGTGGTGGACCCGGTGATGATCAGCAAGCACGGCGCGCCGCTGCTCGACGAGGATGCGCGCGTGGCCGTCGCCCGCCGGCTGATGCCGCTCGCCACCCTGTTCACTCCGAACGCCCACGAAGCGGAAGCCTTGACTGGACGCGCGGTCAAGACACTCCCTCAAGCGCGCGATGCCGCGCGGGCGCTGCTCGACGCCGGCGCGCGCGCCGTCCTGGTGAAGGGAGGCCATCTCGAGGGCGACGCGGTCGACGTGCTCGCGTTCGATGGCATCGTGCACGAGCTTCGCGCGCCCCGTCTGGACGTCCGCCATACCCATGGCACCGGCTGCACCTACGCCGCCGCCATCACCGCGCGGCTGGCACGGGGCGAATCCCTCGAAGACGCCGTGAGAGGCGGAAAAGAATGGCTCACCCGGGCCATCGCCGGAGCGCCCGGCATCGGACGCGGCGTCGGCCCCGTCGACCACTTCACCGCCGAACGCTCGACCGGCTGATCACGGCCCCCCCGGCGCCTTGCGCCCCCCTCACCCCGCGGCCTGCGCCCTGTGCGCACCGGGGTCGTGCCGGCACGGGCTCCGCGCTACCATCGCCGCGATGTTCCGACGCCACCTCTCGACGCTGCCCGTCCTGTTCGCGTGCTTGCTCGGCTGCGCTGCCGACCGCACCGGCCTCCTCGTCGAAGTGAGCTCCCCGGACCTCGCCGTCCCGGACGACGTCGATGCGCTCCGGTTCCAGGTGACGAGCGAGTTCGGCGCCATGGTGGACCAGCGGTTTCCGATCGACACGCCGTGGCCGCACTCGCTGACGGTGGTTCCGCCCGAAGGCGAGCGCACGGGCTCCGTGACCGTCACGGTGACCGGCTACCTGAGGGACGCAGCGCAGGTCCGTCGCGTGCTGACGACGGCCCTCGTGGCCGGATCGACCGAACGGGTGCTCATCGAACTGACGGCCGACTGTCGAGGCGTGGCGTGCGGCGACGGCATCGACTGCCGCGCCGGCCGCTGCGCCGACGAGGGCGATGCCGGCACGCAGGATGCGGGGAGCCTCCCCGACGGGGGAGCGCCCCCCGACGACGCCGGGGTCGATGCGGGCACGGTGGCCGACGCGGGCACGGTGGCCGACGCGGGCCCACCGGACGCGGGTGCGTTCGACGCTGGGATGGGAGACGCCGGCTTCGACGCGGGACCGCCCGACGCCGGACCTCGAGATGCCGGGTTCGACGCTGGGCCGCCCGACGCCGGGCCACGGGATGCCGGCTTCGACGCTGGGCCGCCCGACGCCGGACCACGAGATGCGGGCTTCGACGCCGGACCGCCCGACGCGGGTCCGCGCGACGCCGGGCCGCCGCCCGTGTACACGCTGGTCATCAACGAGATCGACTACGACCAGACCGGCACGGACTCGGCCGAGTTCGTGGAGATCCTGAACGTCGGCACGACGGCGTTGAACGTGGACAACCTCGCGCTGATCCTCATCGACGGGAGCACGATGCCCGGATCGGAATACGGTCGCGCGCGTCTGACGGGCACGCTCGCCCCGGGCGAGTACCTCATCGTCGGCATCGCGGGACAGGTCTTCACCGTGCCCGCGGGGGTCCGTCGCCTCGACTTCGCCACCGCCACGTCCATCCAGAACAGAGGCACGGGGACCCCGCCGACCCCCGACGGAGTGCTCCTCTGGGACGTGACGTACGCCGTGGCCGTGGATGCGCTCGCCTACGGAGGCCCCATCACCGCGACCGTCGGCTCGACGACCGGCATCGCCCTGGTCTCCGGCACGGCGACGGCCGTCGTCGACTCGACCTCCGCCGTGCGTTCCCTGTGTCGCATGCCGAACGGCTCCGACACCGGCAACGACATGACCGACTGGGTCACGTGCGCGACGCCGACACCCGGCGCCGCGAACGTGCGGTGAGCACGACGGGTCAGCGCGCGCAGAACCCTTCGTAGTCGATGTACGAGGTGACCGTCGGAGACGTGCCGCAGACCGGGCAGCCCGGATCACGGCGTAGCTTCAGCGTGCGGAACTGCATCTTCAGCGAGTCGTACGTCAGCAAGCGCCCGGTGAGCGGCTCGCCTGCGCCGAGGACGACCTTGATGGCTTCCGTTGCCTGGATGGTGCCCACGACCCCGGGGAGGATCCCCAGCACGCCCGCCTCGGCACAGCTCGGCGCGAGGTGCGCGGGCGGCGGCTCCGGATAGAGGCAGCGGTAGCACGGCCCCTTCCCGGGCCAGAACGTCGTGACCTGCCCGTCGAACCGGAAGATCGAGCCGTGCACGACCGGAATGTTCTTCCACACGCTCGCGTCGTTCACGAGGTAGCGGGTCGGGAAGTTGTCGAGACCATCGACGATGACGTCCCATCCCTGGTCGAAGATCCTGTCGACGTTCGCGCTGGTGAGTCGCTCGTCGAACGGAATGACCGTCACGTCGGGGTTGAGATCCTGCACCGTCTTGGCGGCGCTCTCCACCTTCGAGGTGCCGACGCGACCCGTGTTGTGGATGATCTGCCGCTGGAGATTCGACGCATCGACCGCGTCGTTGTCCACGATGCCGAGCGTCCCGATCCCCGCCGCGGCGAGGTAGAGGGCCGCGGGCGATCCGAGGCCTCCGGCACCCAGCAAGAGAACCCGGGCCTTGAGGAGCTTCTCCTGGCCCTTCTCGCCCACCTCCGGCAGCAGCAAGTGCCGCGAGTACCGATCGAGCTGCGCAGCCGTCAGTTCGGCCGGGCGGTCCATCGGATAGCCGAGATCCTTCCATCGAACGAATCCGGGGTTCGCGCTCTCGACGTGCTGATAGCCGAGTTCGGAGAGCGTCTTGGCCGCGAACGCGCTCCGTACGCCACCCGCGCAGTACACGACGATCCTGGCGTTTCGGTCAGGGAGCTTCGACTCGGCCTGCATCTCGAGGAAGCCACGGGGTACGTGCACGGCGCCCGGCACGAACCCCTGCCGCCACTCGTCCTTCTCGCGCACGTCGACGTAGACGTAAGCCTCCCGGGCGTCGAGCCTTCGTCGCACCTCTTCGAGGGAGACCTGGGTCACCGTTCCGCGCACGTCCAGCAGCAGATCCGCGTAGCTTCGCGACATTTCCGCATACCCCTGTCAAGTTTGCGGGAACTATGGGGGGCCTGCATTTTGGCGTCAAGCGCGCATGCACGCGCTCACCAACCGCCTGCAGAGCGGGCGCGTCTGCGAGCGGAGGCTCCGTCCGGGGCGTGGGGAGGCGTAGACTGCCGCCCAGCATGCGCGCCCTTCGTTCGAACCTCGCCTCCCTGCTCGTGACTTCCTGCGTCTGCCTGCTCTCGGCGTGCGATGCGACCCCGAACGCCATGGTCGACGGCGGAGCCGACACGGACGCCGGGATCGCGGCCCCCGATGCAGGCACCGCCGACGCCGGTCCGCCGAGGGCCCTCTTCGCCTTGCCACGCACCGACGACGCCCCCCTCTTCGACCTGCCGTGGCCGAGCGACGTGCGGCGCACCGACGATGGCGCCATCGACCTCCGCGCCTTCCCAAATCCGCGCAGTCTTCCGTTGATCGATCGCTACATCGAGACCGTCAGCGCGCGCCAGCGCGGGTTCTCCACGAACGGCTCCATCTACTTTCGTTTCTCGAGAGCCCTCGACGGCGCGAGCCTGCCTCGATCGGCCGCGCGCTCCCTCGAGCCCGACGCGAGCGTGTTCCTCATCGACGTGGACGGCGACAGCCCGACCCGGCTGCAGCGGCACCCGGTGACGAGCGCGTTCCGCGCGCAAGCCGGCCTCTACCGGCCGAGCCTGGTCCTCGCGATGACGCCGGCGGTCGGCGTGCCCCTCGCGCCTGGACGGCGCTATGCCGCGGTGATCACCACGCGGGTTCGGACGCTGGACGGAAGCCGCCTCGCGCGTGACGACGACTTCCGCGATCTGCTCGACGGATCGGGGGACGGCGCCGTGTCCGCCGCCCGGTCCCTCTACGCCGACGCGCTGGGCATGATCGAGGAGAGCGGCACCGCCCCCGAGGAGGTCCTCGCGATGGCGGTCTTCACGACGCAGGACCCGGTGTCGGACCTCGTCACCTTCCGACAGTGGATGAGCACCGAGTTCGCGGCGCCGAGCGCGGACGAGTCCGCGTGGCGGCTCGCCCTCGAGCGCCCTGCCTACCAGGAGATCGATGGCCGAATGGGCCCGGTGCCGGTCTTCCAGGAGGGCGACATCCCGTATGGGGAAGTCGGGGGGCGCATGGAACTGGGGCCCGACGGCGCGCCCACCGTGCAGTCCTCGATCACCCTGCGCTTCGCCATGACCGTGCCCGTGACCGCGATGCCCGCGTCGGGATATCCCGTCGTGCTCTACGCGCACGGCACGGGCGGCGACTTTCGCTCGTTCCTATCGGATGGGACGGGAGGTCGACTGGCCGAGCTCGGCATCGCGACGCTCGGCATCGACATGATTCACCACGGCGAGCGCAACACGAGCAGCATCTCCGAAGAACTTCTCTTCGTGAACATCCTCAACCCCGATGCCGCCCGCGACAACATCCGTCAGAACGCCCTCGACTTCGTGCAGGTCGCGCGCCTCGTGCGAGGCGGCCTCTCGGTGCCACCCGGGATCGCGACGCGGGAGGGCACCGCGATCCATTTCGATCCCGCGCGGGTGTGGTTCTTCGGCCACTCCCAGGGCGGCGTGGTCGGCCCGGTGTATCTGGCGATCGACGACGGCGTGAGCGCCGGCGTGATCAGCGCGGGCAGCGCGGTCATCGCCAACGCCCTGCTCGAGAAGACGTCCCCCGTGTCGATTCCCGACGTCCTCCGGCTCGCCCTCGGCCTGCCCGGGCCGAACACGACCGACGCCTTCGCGCGGGAAGGGTTCGGTGCCGACCATCCCGTCGTCACGATGCTGCAGGGCTGGTTCGACGGCGCGGATCCGGCGAACTTCGGAGGCATGATCATCGAGCGACCGCTGCCGGGCTTCGTCCCCAAGAGCGTGCTGGCGACCGAGGGGATGATGGACACCTATGCTCCGCCCTCGGCGATCGAGGCGCTCGCGGTCGCGATGAGGACTCCGCAAGTCGGCACGGTGGTGCGGCGCATCGAGGCCTTCGATCTGGTCGGCCTTCCTGCGCAGGCGCTCCCGGTGTCCGGAAACGTCGGAGGCGGGCGCGCCACGGCGGGGCTGCTCCAGTTCCCCGACGACGGGCATTTCGCCGTCTTCGACAACCGAACGGCCCAGCGGCAGATCCAAGGTTTCTTCGCGTCCCTGCGGGATGGGCCGGTGGCGAGCATCCCCGCACCGTGATCGATCCGCCAGCGCTCACGTGAGTCGCCTCGAGTCCACGGTCACGCGGCGCGTCGATCCCGTCGGTAGCCCTCCTCCGTCGCATAGCCCTCGAGGCTCGTCTGCATCGCCCGCCGAGCCCTGTGCAGGCGGGACATGACCGTTCCGACGGGGCAACCGAGCACGTCCGCCGCCTCTCGGTACGAGAGGTCATCGAGATCGACGAGGACGAGCACTCGACGAAAGGCGTCGGGGAGCGCCTCGAGGGCCGCCGTCACCTGGTCCCCCATCGCCCCTTCCCGAAGAGACTCGGAGGGCTCCGAGCACCACCCCTCGGCAGACCACGGCGCCTGCCGTACCTCCGCGAGCACCTCGCGCTCGCGACGGGTACGCCGGTGCCGATTGATGAACGTGTTGCGAAGAATGCGAAGCAACCAGGCGCGTCGATGCGTGCCCGTCTCGAACGTGCCCCAGAAGCGCCAGGCCCTGAACACGGTCTCCTGCACGAGGTCTTCCGCCTCGGGACGCGACCGCGTGAACCGCATCGCCGCGCCGAGCAGCAGGCCCTGGTGCAAGGACACCTCGCGCTCGAACTCCACCGAAAACTCGATCGTCGCCTGCATCACGGCACCTCCACGCCGTGCTCTGAGCAACTGCTGGACCAGCCCCGAAACAGGCCCCCTTCGTGGTCGCGTCGAGGCTTTCTCGAGCCCCACGTGCCGCGGCGCTGCCATGTTGTCCCCCGGCGACCACGGCACCGTGTCAGCGTGTCAACGGCCCATTCGGCCGGCGGCGAGCGCGCGCGGCAGGGCGTCGGCCACCTCTCGAGCGAGCAGCCCGCGATCGAACTCGGCGGCCAACTCTCCCGCGCGCCCATGCGCGAGGACCGCGGCGCAGGCCGCCTCGAAGGGAGGGAGGGAGACCAGCATCGACGCCACGACGCCCGCGAGGACGTCGCCGGTTCCCGCCACCCCCAAGGCCGGTGTCCCTGCCCTCGAGACGGCGACCCGCCCGTCCGGTGAAGCGATGATCGTACCGGCGCCCTTCAGCACCACGACCTGTCCGCAGCGCGCGGCGAGGGCCTCGGCGGCATGGTACCGCCCCGCCTGCACGTCGGACGCCGAGCACCCCAGCAGGCGCGCCGCTTCCCCGGGATGCGGGGTCAGCACGCGGGTCCCGCGGGCCGCTCGAAGCGTGTGGACGTCGGAACCGATCGCCGTGAGCGCGTCGGCGTCCAGCACCGTCGGCACCGGGAGGCCGAGGGCGAGCCGAAGGGCGTAGCTCCGCGCCGTCGAGTCGAGCCCGAG
>CAIKNO010000221.1 GCA_903828805.1 uncultured Sandaracinus sp.
CCCCGCCCCCGTGCTCGAGCGCATCGAGAACGGCGAACTCAGCGAGGGCCACGGGCGGGCGCTGCTCGGTGCGCCCTCCCCGGCGACCATGCAGCGGCTCGCGTCGCTCGCGGTCGACAAGCACTGGAGCGTGCGCGAGACCGAGCGGCAGGTGCGCACGGCGGCCGGGGCGCAGAGGCCGTCTGGCTCGCCCGACGACGACAAGACGAGCAGCGCGAACGTTCGCGACCTCGAGAACCGTCTGAGCAAGAGCCTCGGCGCGCGCGTCCGTGTCGCGGACCGCAACGGCAAGGGGCACATCGAGATCGCGTACTCGAGCTACGACGAGCTCGACCGACTCCTCGAGAAGATGGGCTGACGCGTCGAGCGTTCTCAGCGCGACCGCACGCGCCGCTCGGCGGCGTCGACGGTGTTCGAGAGCAGCATCGCGATGGTCATCGGCCCGACCCCGCCGGGCACGGGGGTGATCCACGACGCGCGCTCGGCGGCGGCGGCGAACTCGACGTCCCCGACCAGCGATCCATCGGGCCTCCGGTTGATGCCCACATCGATGACCACCGCGCCGTCCGCGATCCACGAACCGCGGATCATCTCCGGACGCCCGACCGCCGCCACGACGACATCCGCCTCGCGCACGAGCCCCTCGAGGTCGCGGGTCCTCGAGTGCGCGACGGTGACCGTCGCGTGGCGCGCGAGGAGCATGGCGGCGATGGGCTTGCCGACCAGCGCGCTCCTCCCGACGACCACCGCCCGGGCGCCCTCGAGAGGAATCCCGGTGCGGTCGAGCAATCGCATGCAGCCCCACGGCGTGCACGGACGCAGTCCGGACCTCTCGCTCCACAGGAGTCCCGTCGAGATCGCCGTGAGGCCATCGACATCCTTGGCGGGGTCGAGCACGTCGATCACGGCCGCCGCATCCAGGTGACGCGGAAGAGGGAGTTGCACGAGGATCCCGTCGACATCGTCACGGTCGTTCAGCCCCGCCACCACCTCGAGGAGAGCGCGTTCCGACGTGTCGGCGGCAAGACGATGGACGCCCCCGCGGATGCCGACGGCCGAGGCCTGTTTCTCCTTGCTGGCCACGTACACATGGCTGGCAGGGTCGTCCCCGACGAGGACGACCTCGAGCCCCGGCGCGCGCCCGTGCGCCTCGACGAACGCGCGAACCCGCGCCGCGACCTCGGCCTTCACCTCGGCCGCGACGGCCTTCCCATCGATCACGCTCGCACGCATGAGACCCTCGGCTCCTCGCGGCATCACCGCGTCTGCACCCAGAACGTCAAGGAGGCGCCCTCGACGTCCACCGTGTGCGCTTCGCCCGGACCGGGACCTCGGCCCATCTCCTCGGCCAGCACCTCTCCGCGCACGTAGGCAGAATGCTCGTCGAGGGCGCGCGCGAGCTCGCCGTCGGCCGCCCAGAGCAGCGTGATCCGCGCATCGAATGGCAGGTCGAGCGTCTTGCGAACGCCCTGGACCCTCGACACCACCTCACGCGCCATGCCCTTGCGACGAAGCCCGTCGTCGAGTTGGCAGTCGAGCACCACGACGCGGCCCCGATCGGATGCCGCCGCGAAGCCTTCCTTCGCCGCGAGGCGGATCTCCACGTCGGCCGGCTCGAGCGAGACCTCGCGCGACGGCAGAGGGATCGACACCCTCCCCTCGTCCGCGAGCTGCCGGTACAGCAGCCCCCCGTCCAGCGTGGCGAGCGATGCCTTCAGGGCGGGAAGGTCCTTCCCCAGCTTGGGGCCGAGCCCGCGGAAGTTCGGCAGCACCTGGAAGTCGACGAACGTCTCGGGCTCCTGCGTGAAGGTCAGCGCATCGACGTTCAGTTCGTCGGTGATCGCCGACGCGAAGCGCGACACGGTCCGCCGGTCCGCTTCGTCGGCCACGACGATGATCGCCTGGCGGAGCGGCTGGCGAACCTTGAGCTTGTGCGTCGCGCGCACCCGCGCACCCAGGCTCACCACGGAACGCGCGGCGGCCATGTCCCGGCGCAACGCCTCGTCTCGACGCAGGTCGTCCGGGGCCGGGATCGACGACAGGTGAACGCTGGCCTCGGCACCCTCGACCTGCCCGCGCACGAGGTTCTCGTGGAGGGCGTCCGCGAGGAACGGCGTGAACGGTGCGAGGAGCTTCGAGAGGTCCACGAGCACCTCGTAGAGCGTCGCGAACGCCGCCCGCTTGTCGGCCGCGAGCTCGGACCCGAGGTCGCCCCCCGCCCAGAACCGGGCGCGCGAGCGACGGACGTACCAGTTCGACAGGGAGTCCACGAAATCGCCGATCGCGTTCGCGGCCGGATGGGTCTTGTACCCCTCGAGCGAGGTCCGCACGGTGCGCACCGTCGCGTCGAGCTCCGCGAGGATCCAGCGATCGAAGTCGCTCCGCGCGGCGAGGTCCGGACGTTCGGTCGACGGACTCCACCCATCGATGTTCGCGTACGTGACGAAGAACGAATAGACGTTCCACACCTTGAGCAGGAGTTCCTTGGTCGCGTCGACCGCGCCGCCCTCGAACCAGCGGTTCGTCTGCCCTGGCACGCTCTGCGCGTAGAGCGCCCAGCGCACCGCGTCGGCCCCATAGAGATCGAACATCTCCGTGGGGTCCTTGTAGTTCTTCTTGCTCTTGCTGAGCTTCTGACCCTTCTCGTCGGTGATCAGCCCGAGCACGGTGCAGTTTCGGTACGGGTGCGGCAGCGCGCGGTCGCCGAAGAGCATCGTGCTCACGGCGAGCAACGAGTAGAACCACCCGCGCGTCTGATCCACCGCCTCGGTGATGAAATCGGCCGGGAATTCCTGCTCGAAACGGTCCACGTTCTGGTGCGGGTAGCCGTGTTGCGCGAAGGGCATGCAGCCGGAGTCGAACCAGCAGTCGATGACCTCCGGCACGCGGCGATACACGCCGGGCTCACCCGGCTTGGTCCACGTCACCTCGTCGACCCACGGCTTGTGCACCATGAGGTGCTCGCTGAGTTCGGGCCGCGCCTTCTTCGCGGCGTCCCAGTGATCGAACGCGCGCGGGTTGCGGGCCAGGATCTCGGCCGCCGAGCCCACGCAATCCATCTTCCCGGTCTCGTCGTTCACCCAGATCGGGAGCGGCGTGCCCCAGAACCGCTCGCGGGAGATGGCCCAGTCGACGTTGCTCGCGAGGAACTCGCCAAATCGACCATCGCGAATGTGCTCCGGCTCCCAGTGAATCGCTTTGTTGTTCTCGATGATCTTGTCGATCTCGTCGGTGGTCCGGATGAACCAGCTGCGGCGCGCGTACTGGATGAGCGGATCCGAGTCACGACGCCACGAGAACGGATAGGGATGCCGGTAGACCTCCTCCTTGAAGAGCAGTCCGCGCTGCCGCAGCGTCCGGATGATGTCGCGGTCGGCCTCCTTGCAGAAGCGCCCGGCGAAGTCCGTCACGCGCTCGTCGAACGTCCCGTCGGGGCGCACGAGCTGCAAGAATCCGAGCCCCTGCTCCTTGCAGACCCGGAAGTCCTCCTCGCCGAAGGCCGGCGCCGTGTGGACGATGCCCGACCCGCTCTCGAGCGACACGTAGTCGGCGGTGACCACCCGGTGTGCCGGCCCCCCCTCGGGCACCGCGTAGGAGAACGGTGAAACGTACTCGAGCCCGACGAGCTCGCGGCCCTTTCGAACGGACACGACGCGGTGCTCACGCTCTCCGAGCACCTTCGGGATGAGCTTCTCGGCGACGACGAGCCGCTCCGTCCCCGCACCGTCCTCGCGCGCGACCTCGACGGTGGCGTAGTCGAACTCCGCGTGCACCGCGAGCGCGACGTTGCTCGGCAGGGTCCACGGCGTCGTCGTCCACGCGAGAAAGGCCTCGCCCTCGACACCACGCACCGGGAACCGCACGAACACGGACGGGTCGTCGACGTCCCGGTAGCCCTGCCCGACCTCGCCGGCCGACAGGGCCGTGCCGCCCTGGGGCCACCACCACACGATCTTGTAGTCCTGGTACAGCAAGCCCTTCTCGAAGAGCCGCTGCAGCGCCCACCAGACGCTCTCCACGTAGGGCTTGTGGAAGGTCACG
Source organism: uncultured Sandaracinus sp. (assembly GCA_903828805.1). Taxonomy (GTDB): domain Bacteria; phylum Myxococcota_A; class Polyangia; order Polyangiales; family Sandaracinaceae; genus Sandaracinus. The sequence continues at coordinate 4,042 of CAIKNO010000221.1, forward strand.
TACGCCGCGTCGAGATCGACCCAGAACGCGATCCGCTGGGTGAGCTTCCGCCACTCGTCGATGTACCGGAAGACGCTCTCGATGCAGCGGTGGGTGAACGCCTCGACCCCGTAGGCTTCGATGGCCCCGCGACCGCTGATGCCGAGCGCCTTCTCGACCTCGACCTCGACCGGAAGGCCGTGCGTGTCCCATCCGCCGCGGCGCGGCACGTGCCAGCCCGTGAGGCTGCGGTAGCGGAGGATGACGTCCTTCATCACCCGCGTGAGGACGTGCCCGGGATGGGGCATTCCGTTCGCGGTCGGCGGGCCCTCGTAGAACACGAAGTGCGGGCGCCCAGCGGACGCCGCGACCTCCACGGACCGCTCGAAGATGCGCTCCCGCTCCCATTGCTCGAGGAAGCGGCGTTCGAGTTCGGGGAACGAGATTTTTTGGGGGACCGGCTCGAAGGGCATGGCCGGCGGTTTCTATCACGCCCCGTCGGCCGTGGCTTCATCCGCCGGCGGTGCGTTCGACGAACCGCCTTCGGCATCTCGGTGTCCACCGTTCAGCGCCTGGAGCGCCGCCTCCCGTGTACGGGCGCCGCGCTGTCTGAGCCAGGGCCACATCGCGGCGCACGCGCCCACGATCAGCACGCCGATCCACTGGGAGGTCGTCAGTCCGAGCGTGCCCCCGCGATCGTCGGCGCGAAGGTACTCGAGCCCGAATCGAAGCACCGCGTAGAGCGACATCGACACGCAGAACGTCTGGCCCGTGAAGCGCTTTCGCGGTTCGACGACGACGAGGATGAAGAACGCGATCAGCAGCGAGCCGAACCCCTCCATCAGCTGCGCCGGCAACACCGGGAGCGAGGCCAAGCCAGGGTGATCGAGCAGGTGGGCGCGCCACTGCTGCTCGCTCGCAGGGGACCACGCGGGGAACGACACCCCGTACCACGCGTTCGTGGGGAGCCCGAAGCAACATCCCCCGAACCAGCAGCCCATCCGTCCGAAGAAGAGTCCGAGCGGAAGCACCCGGCCGCCCAGGTCGAGCGCACGCAGGCGCGGGAACCCTTCCTTCCGGAGGAAATGCATCGCGTAGCCGACGCCGAAGACCATCCCTCCGTACCAGGTGAGGCCGCCTTGCCAGAACTTCGCCCAGGCGAAGCAGTCGGACTCCGTGGGACGACACACGCCGGCCGCGGCGTCCCAGGCGCCCTGCACCCACTCGCTGCGGCATTGCTCCTGCGTGATGCGCCACCCGACGAGCGAAGGGTCCGTGCACAGGTGCACGTAGTCCATGAAGTACCCGTCGAAGAACACGTGCGCGAGCCGCGCGCCGGCGACCCCCGTGATGAGCGAGATGAGCGAGAGGTCGATGATGACTTCGCCGTCCAGCCCCTCCGCGCGCGCCCACCGCACGCCGAACCACGTGCAGGCGGCGAAGGCCGCCATCAACATCGCGAAGTACGCGGGGATGGGCTCCCCGAACACCTCACCGAACGTCGGGATCACGGGGCCTCGGTCGACGACGCGTCCGGCGACGGGACCTCGGTGGACGCGTCCCCGTCGGCCGGTGGTTCCGGTTCCGCCGTGCCCGGCGGCGGGGCCGGCGGCGACTCCGTGCGGAAGCCGTCGATCACCAGGAGCCCGACGCCGATGGTGATGGCGATGTCGGCGACGTTGAACGTCGGATAATCGAAGGCATCGCGGTAGTGGAAGTGGATGAAGTCCACGACGTAGCCGTACCGGATTCGATCGATCAGATTGCCGAGCGCCCCGGACACCACGAGCGGCACGCTCCACGCGAAGAGCGGACCGCCGCGGCCGATCACGAAGAGCCAGAAGAGAGCGATGCTCGCGGCCGTCGCCGCCGCGCCGAACACCGCCGTGCGCACCATCGTCGGCGCGTTGCGGAGCAACCCGAACGCCGCGCCGCAGTTCTCCGCGTATTCGAACTCGAAGACATCGGGGATCATCACGAGTCCCGGCCGGCGGGCCCGCTGGTACCGGATGAAGCCGTCGTCGTCGGCCGCGCAGACCTCCGGCAGGTCGCCGAGACGCGCGGACGAGAGGGCCCCCTCCGCCCACGTCTTGGACGCGAGATCCATCGCGACGAGGGCCACGACTCCAAGGGCACAGGCCGCGATGGCACGGTTGGTTCGCCGCATGATCACTTCGTCTCCGACGCGCGCTTCTTCGCCTCTAAGGCGCCCGATTGGCCGACCCCGGAGCACCACGCGGGGCCACCGGGCAGCAGCGCCCCAGGACGCCACCGCAGTTCGGGGCAGCGTGGAGACACCCACGTGGAACCCGACCATGAGGGGCGTCCTCTAGCAGAGGTGGTCACGGCGGCAACAGTCCTCGCAGCCAGGTGTCATCCGACGATCGCGGATGCGCGACACACCGCGTGACACGCCATCTACGCGAGCCAAATCAACACCGAGCACATCGTGACACAATTGACTTGACGCGTCACACGGCGTGACACAAGGTCGCCCCATGACCCACGCCCCAAGCGAACGAGAGCCCGTGCGCGCCGACGCCCCTTCCACGGCGGGCATCGATGGAACGGCCGAGCCGACCCGCGAGGAGCCCCCCGCCGAGGCCGTTCCCGAGGACAGCGACGGGGAGCGTCCCCGCAAGGAGCGGGTGCTGCACACCCGGGTCCCGGCCGTCCTCGAACACGAACTCAAGCGGCTGGCCACCAACCTCAAGGTGCCCGTCTCGAACCTCGTCCGCGCGATCCTGGAGGATGCGATCGACGCGGTCGACGTCGTCGGCAAGAAGGCCGAGGGCGAGCTGCTCGGGATCGCCGACCGGTTGCACCGACAGCGGGACTCGCTCCGGACGGCCGCGGTTCGCAGCGCCACGGAACGGGTCCAAGCGCAGGACGAGCAGAGCCGGTCTGCTGGCTCGGCGTCCGAATGCCCGGCGGCGACCGAGGCGCTGGCCGGGGTGCTCGGCTTTCAGGCGCTGGTGCTCGCGTCCGACGCCCGCTGCACCGTCTGCTCTCGCACGCTCTCGCGCGGCGAGACCGCCTGCCGCGGCGTGCGCGAAGGCGACGGCCCGCGCGTGCTCGTCGCAGGACACTGCTCGCTCGTTCCGAGCGCTGCTTCTTGACCCGTGTTCGTTCCGGCCGCCCTCGGCGCCCGGAGGACCATGCGTTTCGAGCTCGATGGTCGCCGCCCCACGGGGTGGCGACCCACCTGGAGGACATGATGATGAACCGCGATGGAAGCCTGGACCGTTCGTTGGAAGACCTCGTTCACGTCGGCCGCATCTGGACCCTTCATGGCCTCGCCATGGGTCAGTCGGCCCTGGCCGCGAGCGCAGAGACGCTCCGGACCACGTCGGCACTGCTGGCCGCCGTCGCCCGCGCCGTGGAAGCCCCGCGGGCATCGACGGAGGCCGATCCCGGTTCGAACGGCGCCTCGTCCGCGGGATGAGCGCGTTCAGCGCGCCCACCAGAGGCGCGCCCGCATCCCCAGCTCGGTCGTGTAGCCGACCTCCACCATCGAGATGGCCCCCTGACCATCGACGTAGAAATCGGTCGGATAGGAATGAACGCCCCACCTCGCGCCAAGGCGTCCGTCCGGATCGGGCACGACCCGGACGGACGCGAGCGGCGAGGCTTCGACCCACGCGCGGACCGCGGCCTCCGCGCCCGAGCGCGACGCCACGACGACCACCTCGTGGTCCGACGAGACGGACACGACCGACGCCTCGACGAGGTCGCATACCCCGCACCACTCGGCCATGAAATGCAAGAGCACGGGTCGCCCAGCGCCCATGCGAACCGGTGCGCCATGCAGGTCCGCCGCAGCCATCTCGGGCGCCGCACCACGCGCCGTCCCCTCTTGCTGCCACCGACGCGCCGCGAGGGCCAGCACGACCACGACGAGGAGTTCGAGGGCCCACCAGACCCACGCCGGGATGCGCTGCGGCGTCGTGGTCATCGAGACGCGCCCGGGCACGGCGGAGAATGCGATGTCTTCACGGAGGATCACTCCGGAAGACGACCGCGCCGACGTCCGGCCCGAGGCGAGGGAGCGGCACGACGCCGTAGGCATACCAGCGACCGAACTGCGCGACGTCCGCCGTGAAGCCTCCGGGGCTCCGTCGAAGCCCCTCGGCGCGGGCGGCGGGCGACGGCACGAGGGCCTCGAGATCCGGCGGCGTGCCGTGGTGATGCAGGACGTCGCCCTCGTAGAGATAGACCCAGAGGATCATGCCCCTCGGCATGTCGGCCGCGTGATCGGCCTGAAGTTGCCGGCCGAGACGCTGTGCCGTCCTCCACAGCGGAGTGCCCGCGATGACCGCACCGACCACGCGTCCCTCGTGCCTCGACGGGGCGGCGTAAAGGACGGTGTGCGATGGCGGTTGATCGGGCTGGCTCGAGGGGAACTGCACGAGCGCATAGGACGCGACGCCTTCGTCGAGGGCACGTCGGACCACGGGGAACGCCGCCCCCGCATCGAACCCCATCATCGGATCCGGTGTCGCGTCGCGACAGATGACGTGGCCGTCGGCACCGACAGCAGCCACGAACGAGATCGGCGAGATCATCAGTTCGTCGATGCCCCGCGGGGGAACCCGGAGCCGCTCGAGCACGCCGCGGATCTCCCGGGCCCGCCGCTCGGGATCTTCGACGAGAAACCCCCGGTGGATGCGATCGGCGGCCTGCTGCACGCCGCGGACGCCCCGTTCGAGATCTTCCCGTACCACCCGCTGGATTCGCGGAATGTCCTCGGCCCGGATCTCGCGCTGCTCGTCAGTGGCTCCCGAAGCACAGCCGCCGGCGACGGGGCACCACAGAACCGCGACCGCCAACAGCGCGCGGAGCTCTGACCAAGGACCTTTCATGCACCGGAACCGTACACGACTTCGGCGTGACCGCGCAGCGAGGAGACCGGCGTCGGCCCACCGGGACGGGCCCGTGGAGCCGACGATTCGCTGCGTCGGCGTCGGGACTCGGGTACCCTCCACGGGCCGTGGACATCGTCGGACGCACCCTGATCGGCAAGTACCGCATCGAGCGGCTCCTCGGCCAAGGCGGCATGGGCAGCGTGTGGCGGGGCACACACGTCGGGACGGGTCGCCCCGTGGCCGTGAAGATTCTCGACGAACGCTACCTCGGCAACGAAGAGGTCGCGGCCAGGTTCGGGCGCGAAGCGCGGGCCGCGAGCGCCGTTCAGCACGAGGGCATCGTCGAGGTCCTCGATCTCGACCGGACCGAGGAAGGCCTGCCCTTCCTCGTGATGGAGCTGCTGGAGGGCGAGTCCCTCGGAGCACGGATCCTGCGGCTCGGGCGACTGACGGAGCGAGACACGCTGGCCATCGCCGGTCAGCTCCTCGACGCGCTCGAAGCCGCGCACGACCACGGCGTGGTGCACCGCGATCTCAAGCCCGACAACGTGCTCATCGTGCCGTCCCAAAGACACGGCGAGGTCGTGAAGATCCTGGACTTCGGCATCTCGCAGATGGTCGACCAGTCGAGGGCGAAGCTCACGATCACCGGCTCGGTCCTCGGAACGCCCCACTACATGTCGCCCGAGCAAGCGATGGGGGACGTCGAACTCGATCGCCGCGTCGACCTCTATGCCGTCGGGATCGTGCTGTACGAGTGCCTCTGCGGGGTCGTGCCTTTCGACGCCCCCAACTACAACGCCCTGCTCCGCGTGATCCTCGACGACGCTCCGCGTCCGATGATCGACCATGCGGCCACCATCACCCCGGCGGTCGAGGCCGTCGTCCTCGGTGCGCTCGCCAAGGATCGTGCACTGCGTCCGGGGAGCGCTGGGGCGATGCGTGACGCCCTCGCGAACGCGGGTCGCCCGGTCGATGATCACGGCGACCTCCCGTCGTCTCTCGGCGACGGCGCGGGCCTGACCATCCCCATGCCCCGCGCCAGGGCGTCCACCCCGGGGCCTGTCCCCGCCACGTCGTCGGGCACACCCCGCGTGTCGGCCCCCGCTGCTTTCGAGAACGACGACGTCCTCGCGCCGCGGCTCTCGGTCGACCTCGACTCCGATGCCCTGAGCGGCTCGACCCGACGGCGCGGCCAGCCCGCGCGGCCGGCGCAGGCGCCGGTCGCCGAGCCGGACGTCAGGCCGTCCTCGCCCCGGGTCCCAGAGGCCCATCGGGCCGAGCACGCGGCGTCGGAGGCGAGCCGCGTCGCACCCCGGGTGCAGCCGTCTCCGCCGGCCGATGCGCCGCCCCCGGACACCGCCGCGACGTCGGTCGCCGCGCCCCGCGTGGACCGCGCGCCCGCGGCCGCCTCGGCCTGGTCCTCTCGCGCTGAGGCTGTCCGCAGCGCATTTGCAGACCGCTGGGATGGCCTGTCGGAAGGGATGCAGAGGAGTCTCTTGATAGGCGGCATCGGCTTGCTCGCGTGCCTCCTGCTCGTCGGCTCGCTGCGATTCTTCGTCCGCCCCGGCGGTCCCGTCGACGGCGTCGAGCCGACACCTTCCGAAGACGCCCCCGCCCCCGCGCTGCCATCGGGGCCCACCAGCCTTCCGCCGTGGGTGCTCGTCGACGTCGATGGCGTCCCCCCGCGGGCGATGCTTCGACTCGATGGACTGCCCGGCGCCACGCTCCCGCTGCGCGTACGCCCGGGGATCTCCCACGAGTTGAGGGTCCTCGCGCCTGGCTTCGAAGAGGCCGTCGAGCGGTTCACCCCCCTCGGAGACATGCGGGTCCAGCTCCACTTGCGGGCCGCCGTCGGCACGGTCGAACAGCACCGCTGACGCCGTGGTCGTCTGATGGCCGCCGGGGTGCGGGCCTGCGGCCACCCGCCGCGCTCGAGCGCGGTGCCGCGCGGACGCGCCTCGGCAGCGTCGAACGTGACGACTCCTTTCTTCTCGGGCCCGGGACCCCGTGCTACCCCTCGTCCCGCATGTCCCGAGAACGCTATTCGCCCTCCGAGATCGAGCCCCGTTGGCAAGCCTTCTGGGAACGCGACCAGACCTTCCGAACGGACGAGGACCCGGCGAAGGACAAGGCGTACATCCTCGACATGTTCCCCTATCCGTCGGGCGCGGGCCTGCACGTCGGACACCCCGAGGGGTACACGGCGACGGACATCGTCGCTCGACATCTGCGAAGCAAGGGCGTCGCCGTCCTGCACCCGATGGGCTGGGACGCCTTCGGCCTGCCGGCCGAGCAGCATGCGCTCCAGACCGGCACGCACCCCGCCGACACGACGCAGAAGAACATCGCCACGTTCCGGCGACAGCTGAAGTCGCTCGGGTTCTCTTACGACTGGAGCCGTGAGGTCGACACGACCGACCCGGCGTACGTCAAGTGGACCCAGTGGATCTTCCTCGAGCTGTTCGAACGCGGACTCGCCTACCAGGACGAGATCCCGGTGAACTGGTGTCCTGCCCTGGGCACCGTGCTCGCCAACGAGGAGGTCAAGGACGGGCGCAGCGAGCGGGGTGGTCACCCTGTGTTCCGCGTGCCGCTGCGACAGTGGATGCTGAGGATCACGGCCTATGCGGATCGCCTGCTCGAAGACCTGTCGAAGGTGTCGTGGCCCGAAGGCACGCGGGTGATGCAGGTCGAGTGGATCGGGCGCAGCGAAGGCGCCGAGATCGCGTTCGAAGTCGAGGGGCACCCCGGCACCCGCATCGAGGTCTTCACCACGCGTCCCGACACGCTCTTCGGAGCCACGTTCGTGGTGCTCGCACCCGAGCACCCCGTCGTCGAGCGCATCACGACGCCCGCACGCCGTGCGGAGGTCCTCGCCTACGCCGCCCGCACGCGGGGACGCAGCGAGCGAGAGCGGCGCGAGAGCAAGGACAAGACCGGCGAGCCGACCGGCGCGTTCGCCGTGCACCCGCTGACGGGGAAGCTGATCCCGATCTGGATCGCCGACTACGTGCTCTGGGGGTACGGCACCGGTGCCGTGATGGCGGTGCCCGGCCACGACGGACGAGACTTCGAGTTCGCAGGCAAGTTCGGCTTGCCCATCGAGCGCGTGGTGCGCTCCGCGGAGGTCGAGGCGAGCGCCGCCCTCGAGGCCGCGTTCGAGAGCGATGGAATCGCCTGTCATTCGGGCCCCTACGACGGCCTCACGACCGCCGCGTGCAAGGCTGCGATCACCGCCGAACTCGAGCGCTCCGCGCGAGGACGGAAGCGCGTCGAATACAAGCTCCGAGATTGGATCTTCTCGAGGCAGCGCTACTGGGGCGAGCCCTTCCCGATCTACTTTCCGGTCCGGTGTGAGGGCGACCCGCGGACGCTGCCCGAGAGCGCCGTGTCGATCGACTTCTCGTCTCCGCGTGCCGTGGACCGGTCCGAGCTACCGCTCAGGCTGCCCGACCTGGAGGACTTCAAGCCCGGCGAGGACCCCGCAGGTCCCCTCGCCCGAGCCAAGGATTGGCGGTTCTTCCAGAAGGATGGCCAGTGGTTCGCCCGCGAGACGAACACGATGCCGCAGTGGGCGGGGTCGTGCTGGTACTACTTGCGTTTCATCGACCCCAAGAATGAACAGGCCCTCGTCGACCCCGCGAAGGCGAAGGCTTGGCTCCCGGTCGACCTCTACGTGGGCGGCGCAGAGCACGCCGTGCTCCATCTGCTCTACGCGCGCTTCTGGCACAAGGTCCTCTACGACGCGGGCATCGTTCCGACCGAGGAGCCTTTCGGCAAGCTGGTTCATCAAGGGATGATCCTCGGGGAGATCGAATACACGGCGTACGTGGCCGAGGACGGCACCCGCGTGTCGCGCCGAGACGTGCAGGAGGAGTCGACCCCCGACGGTCGGCCCGAATTCCGTGAGATCACCACGGGTCGAACGGTCGTCCCGACCCGCGTCGAGGAGGCGCAGGTCACCAAGGTGGGAACCGACTTCGTCCTCGCGGCGGAGCCGACGGTGGCGGTCGACGCGCGCGCCCACAAGATGAGCAAGTCGCGCGGGAACGTCATCAATCCCGACTCCGTGGTCCAGCAGTACGGGGCCGACAGCCTCCGGCTGTACGAGATGTTCATGGGCCCCCTCGAAGCGACCAAGCCGTGGTCGACCGCGAGCATCGCGGGGGTGCGGCGTTTCCTCGACCGAACGTGGGCCGTGTGCACGCGAACCCTCTCGCCGGAAGCGCCGCCCGATGGGCTGGAGCGACTCCTGCATCGGACGATCAAGAAGGTCGGCGACGACCTCGAGGGCCTTCGCTTCAACACCGCGATCAGCGCCCTGATGCAGTTGACGAACGAGCTCTTCGGCCTCGAGGCCCCGCCCCGACGCGCGTGTGAGACCCTCGTGCTGCTGCTGCACCCGATGGCGCCGCACATCGCCGAGGAGCTCTGGGAGCGGATGGGACACCCGCCGTCGATCCAGAGGGTTCCGTGGCCTGCGTTCGACGCGGCGATGCTCACCGACGACGAGGTCGAGGTGCCGGTTCAGGTGAACGGCAAGGTGCGTGGACGCGTGAAGGTCCCCACCGCGGCTTCCGAGGACACGGTCATCGCCGCCGCACGCGCCGACGAGAACGTCGCGCGACACCTCGACGGCAAGCAGCTCGTCAAGGTGCAGTACGTGCCGGGGCGAATCGTCACCATCGTCGTCAAGTGACGGGCGGCCGCGTCCAGGTGCGTGCATGACCGAGGAAGGCGGCTCTGATCGTGACGCCCTCGAAGGGCTGACGCGCCCCGACAGCAGAATCCTGCTCGCCCCGGCATCCCGTTCGTCTCCCGACGACATCTTCGGTAGCTTCGTCCAGAACGCCAACACGGCGTGGGTCGCCTCCGTCGAAGCCGCCTTGGCCGAGATGGACTCGGATCCCGACGCGGCCGAACACGACGCAGCCGAGGACGGCGCGAGCGTTGCAGACCCAGCCCCGCTCGACGACCCAGGAAGCGACCGGGACCCGCACGGCACGGACCGCGTGGTGATGCTCACCCGGCGACGGGTGTCGTCTCGGAGCGAAGACCTCGGCGAGGTCGAGAGCGACGCTCCCTTCCAGCGCCTCGAGAACGACGATGCATACGTCGTTGACGAAGCCGAGGCCGAGGCCGTCACCGTCCGAGTTCCGTTGCCAGGCTCGCCCGAGACGCCCGCTCGGCATCGAGGTCGGCCCGCCCGCGACACGACGGCACCGCTCCAGCTACCCGACCGGTTCCTGGCCCCCGAGAGGACACCGTCCGACCTCCATCAGAAGCGCGAAGCGGCGAGACTCGTTCCGGACGTGGCCCACGTGGTGCCCGTGGACGCTCCGATCCCCGAGTCGAGCGAAGACGGCCAGATGCCGAGCGGTGAACTCTCCCGCGTGCTCGCGGATGTCGAGGTCTTGCTCCGCTACGGGCACGCGGCCCAGGTCGAATCGATCTTCGCGGACCTGCGCCGACGTCATCCCCAAGATCTGCTGCTTCTTCGGCACGTGGCGGAGTTTCACATCGCCCACGGCCACAAGCCGCTGGCGCTCGAAGCGCTCTTCCTCCTGGCTTCAGGCCTCTTCGAGCGACGCAACGTCGAGGGGATGAGGCAGGCCGTTGGACAAGCCCTCGTGCTCGACCCGGAAAATCGGCGCGCGCAGCGACTTCAACACTTGCTTCGACTCCGTCCGGAGCCGCCCGAAGGTGAGCGCAGGGGTCTCGGGAGCGCGCCCGCGCAGCGGCCCGGCATCGTCTGAGCGACGATCAGAGTTCGAGTTGCATCCCCATCTCGACCACACGGTCCGGCGGGAGCTTGAAGAAATCCGTCGCCGGCCGGGCATTTCGAGACAGGAACGAGAAGAGGATCTTTCGCCACAGGGGAAGGCCTGGATTGCGGGTGATCACCAGCTTCTCGCGGCCCAGGAAGAAGCTCGTCGACTCGGGACGGGTCCGAAGCCCCTTCTCGTCACACGCGCGAAGAATGTCGGTCACCTTCGGCGTCTGCATGAACCCGTAGTGGGCGGTCACCCGGAAGAACCCTTCGCGCTCGCCCTGCACCTCGACGCGCTTCGACCTCGGCACGATCGGGACATCCTCGGTGAGGATGCTCAGCAACACGACCTGCTCATGCAGGACCTGATTGTGCTTGAAGTGATGCAGGAGCACCGGGGGCGTCCCGGCGCTCGTCGAGGTCATGAACACCGCGGTGCCCTTCACTCGAACGGGCGAGAGCCTGTCCACCTCGCCCAGGAAGTCCTCCAGCGGGCGGGAGCGATCGCGCAGGAACTTCGCGACACGGTCGCGGCCACCCTTCCACGTCGTCATCAACGCGAGGATGCCGGCGGCCACGACCAGCGGGATCCATCCCCCGCTCTCCAACTTGATCAGATTCGCCCCGAAGAAGGCCAGGTCGATGACGAACATCACCGAGCAAATGAGGGCCGCCCTCCATGTCCCCCACCACCCACGTACGACGACGTAGAACAGGACCGTCGTGATCGCCATCGTGCCCGTGACCGCGATGCCGTACGCGGCCGCCATGTTCGACGAGCTCCGGAACACCAGCACGAGCACCAAGCACGAGATCATCAAGCCCCAGTTGATCTCCGGGACGTAGATCTGTCCTTCAGTCTCGCTCGACGTGTGACGGATTTCGAGGCGGGGCATGTACCCGAGCTGGATCGCCTGCCGCGTCAACGAGAACGCCCCGGAGATCAGCGCCTGCGAGGCGATGACCGTCGCCACGGTCGCCAGCAGCACGAAGGGCACCCGCAACATCGGGGTGACCATCTCGAAGAACGGCGACTGCACCGGCGTGGTCGAGCTGAGCAGCAGCGCGCCCTGCCCGAAGTAGTTCAGCAAGAGCCCTGGGAACACCAGCAAGACCCAGGCGGTGATGATCGGTCGTCGCCCGAAGTGCCCCATGTCCGCATACAGCGCCTCCCCCCCGGTGATGCACAGCACGACGCTGCCGAGCACCCAGAACCCCGTCAGCTTGTGGCGGAGGAAGAACGACACGGCGTGGTGGGGAGACACCGCCGCGAGGACTTCGGGACGCTGCACGATCCAGTAGAGCCCGATGGCGCCGATCGACACGAACCAGAGGGCCATGATCGGTCCGAAGACCGCCCCGACCTTCGCCGTGCCGAGTCGCTGCTGCACGAAGAGGCCCACCAGGATGACCAGACTGACCGGCACGACCCATCGATCGACCGCATGGCCGACGCCCTCGATGTCGCGGATGCCTTCCACCGCGGAGACGACCGAGATGGCCGGCGTCAGCATGCCGTCGGCGTACAGCAACGCCGCGCCGAAGAGTCCCGCCAGCGCGAGCGTGCTCGTCCGCGCGGCGCCGTGCTTCGGAAGCACCAGCGCGAGGAGGGCGAGGATGCCGCCCTCTCCTTCGTTGTCCGCCCGCGTGATGAAGACGATGTACTTCACCACCACGACGAGCGTCAGCGCCCAGAAGAAGAGCGAGAGGACCCCGAGCACCTCTTCGGGGCCGGTGCCGATCCCGTAGCTGCCGTGGAAGCACTCGCGGAATGCGTAGAGAGGCGAGGTGCCGATGTCGCCGTACACGACCCCGAGGGCACCGAGCGCGAGCGTCGCCGCACTGCCGCCGCCGTGCGACCGACGGTGGGCGTGCGGGTGCGCAGTCACGGCCGCGCCGGCCGAGCTGGTGCTCGCGGGGGGCGGAACCGACCACCCCGACGACGAACGCCCTTCGCGCGGCGTCTCGCCCGCCCCCGACTCGGCGGCACGCGCCGCAGGGCCCGGTGGGGGGCCCATCTCCGCGTCGGAAGTTCGCGGCGCTTCCGTTCCTCGACCCTGGCTGTCCGGCGGCATGGCGGCCTCCGTCTACTCCCGTCCATCACGGGGTGCAACGTCGCCCACTCCCCACCCGAGGAGTCCGTGGACCTTGCTGCCGCGGACGACCTCTGCTAGCCGCTGCCGCCACATGGAGACCTTGCACGCCCTCCTCGGACTCATCCGCGACCCCGGCCACCTGATCGCGCTCGGCGGCTATCCCGGCATGGCGCTCATCGTCTTCCTGGAGACCGGCGCCCTCGTGTTCTTCCTCCCGGGCGACTCGTTGCTCGTGATGGCGGGCTTGTACGCAGCCCAAGGCTCGCTCGACCTGGCGCTGCTGAACCTCATCCTCATCCCCTGCGCCATCGCCGGAGACGCGACGTCGTACTGGTTCGGCGCCCGCACGGGGCCGCGCTTGTTCAACCGACCGGAGTCCCGCTTCTTCAAGCCGCAGCACCTGCTGGCGGCCCGCGACTTCTACGAGACCCACGGCGGCAAGGCCATCATCATCGCGCGCTTCATGCCGCTCGTCCGGACGTTCGTGCCGGTCGTCGCGGGCGTGGCTCGGATGTCCTACCGACGCTTCGCTTCCTTCAACGCGATCGGCGCGGTCGCCTGGGTGCTGTCGATGACCGTCACGGGCTTCGCGCTCGGACAGGTTCCGGGGGTCGTTCAGCACATCGAGAAGATCATCATCGCCGTCGTGCTCCTGTCCGTCGCGCCCGGCGTCGTCGCCTGGTTGCGCGCGCGCTTGGCGGCCAGGCCGACCCCAGCGGACCACGACGCCGCGTCGGGCGGCCCGCCCGGGCGCGCGTGAGCGAACCGTGCTGCGCGCGGCGGGCGCTGCGATGCCCTGCCGAGAAGTGTGCCGACCGGCCCCCGTCTCGATACCCTTCTTTTTCGGTGAGGCCCCTGACCGGTGCCTCCGAGAGGTCGCATCGATGCGCAGACTGAACTGGCTCCTCGCCTTGGCCGCGTGCACGACGTGGAGCGTCAAAGTCGCCCAGGCCCAGACCGAGACCGGCGTGGCCCTGGCAGGCGTCACCGGCGCGGCGCCCGCGTCGGTGCGGGAGCAGGCCCTCGCCGTGGTCGCCGACGCCCTCCGAGAGCGGGGGATCGTCGTTCTGACCGCGCGCGACGCGTCGCTTCGGATGGTCGGTCAACCCTTTCGCGCGTGCGCGGCGATCGACTGCGCCGTCGACGTGAACCGTTTCCTCGGGACCTCGTTCGCGATCATCACGGACCTCGCCTGGGCGCGCGGTCAGGCGACCCTCGTCAACGTCGCCGTGGTCGGGAGCGATGATGGGGAGTCGGTCGGCGGGCAGGCCGAGGTGCACGGAGGAGACGTCGGCGCGGCGGTCCGCACCGCGTTCCAGGGGGCGTGGGACCGACACGTCGCCGCGCAGCAAGGACATCTCGTCGTCACGACCGAGCCCACCGGGGGATTCGTCGAGGTCGATGGCGTCTCGATCGGACGCGCACCGCTGCGGCGCCTGACGGGCGCGGGCGCGCACACCGTGCACGTGACCCTCGAGGGCCACCGTTCGCAGACTCGGGAAGTCACGATCGAACGCCATCAAGAGCGGGCTCTGGAATTCGTGATGACCCCGGGGAGCGGGCCGGAATCGGGAATCGTCGCCGGCCCCGAGCCCGTCGTGGCGCCCCCCGCCGCCTCGACCACGGACGCTCCTCACTGGGCCAACCACGTGCTGGCAGGCGCGCTCGTCGCAGCCGGCGCGTTGATGCTGGTGCCGCCCCTCTGGACGGCGGCGACCGCGGGCCAAACGGTGTCGGCGGCGGCGGGTGAGGCAGGAGACGAATATGTGGCCTTCGGGGCCGTCAGCGGGACCTTGCTCGGCCTCGCGCTCACGTCCATCGCCGGCGGCGCGGTCGTGTGGGCCCTGCTGCCCATCCGAACGCACGTCGAGACGACGCCACAGGGTGCGAGCCTTCGACTCACGGGAGAGTTCTGATGCAGCTGCAGGCAGACTTCGGTCGACTCCTCGCCATCGCACTGATCGTCTCGGCCTCGGGCTGCCGCGAGACCCAGCGATGCGGGGCCAACACGCCGCTGCGACGCGATGGGATGTGCGTGACGCCGGACCTCGATGCGGGCCCGTTGGACGGCGGGAGCGATGCCGGTCCCCCCGACGCAGGCCCGTGCGGAGGCCCCTGCGAAGGGGCCCTCGGTCTCTGCGACCCCGGAACCAACACCTGCGTGGAGTGCCTCGCGAACAGCGACTGCCCCGACGCGCGCCCCGTCTGTGGTGAAGGGGGCGCGTGCACCGGTTGCTCGGGGGACGACGACTGCGCGGGTCGAGCGGAAGCCCTCGAGTGCGACGCGATGGGAGGCGCGTGCACCCGATGCACCGTCGACAACGAGCCCGCGCTCTGCGGCGGGAACTCATGCGATCCGGTCGCCGGAACTTGTACGATGACGCCTCGCGGAAGCGTGACGCGATGTTCGGCCTGCCTCGCGGACAGCGAGTGCGCGTCGACCGATCGATGCGTCACCCTCGAGGTTCCCGAGGGGTTGGGCGCCACACCGGGCATCGCGTACTGCCAGCCTGCGGCGAGCGCCATGACCACCTGCCCGTCGGAGTGGCAGCCCTACTCCCGCCTCTCGACCGAGCGGATGACCCGGTCGGGGCAGACGGCCTCGCTGTGCACCATCGCCGAGACCGTCACGACTTGCGCGGCCGTCCTCGGCTTCAACGGCAACTGCAGTGAGGCGATGCCGTCGGCGATGCCGTGTGCACAGGGCGGCGTCTGCGGCACGGTTCGCACCACATCGAACAAGTGCACGTATCCGTGCGAGCTCGGCGGCGATTGCCCCAGGTACATGGATGGCGCGATGTCGTTCACCGCGACGTGCGCTCGGGAGTCGGACACCTCGACCCGCTATCTGTGCAAGTGACCGACTGAACTTCGACGCGGCCGCGGGTCCGAGCGTGTCCG
>CAIKNO010000222.1 GCA_903828805.1 uncultured Sandaracinus sp.
CGGGCGTTCAACCATGCGCTCGGGGACAGCGGCGTCTCGTTCTTCGGCACCGCCGGACTGCGTCGGCGTCATCCCGGTCGGTTTCCGGCGTGTCTCGACGGAGCGCCCTTGCTGGTGCCCACCACGAGCGCCCAGCTGCGTCGGGACCTGGACCGCTGGCTCGAGGCGTCCGGCGTGCGCCCGCGGATCGTCGCCGAGTTCGAGGACGGGGCGCTCATGAAGATGTTCGGCCAGCGCGGCGAGGGCTTCTTTCCAGGGCCCACGGTCATCGAGAAGGAGATCAAGCAGGGTTACGGCGTGTCCGTCGTCGGGCGAACGGCGGAGTTCAAGGAACGCTTCTTCGCCATCACGGTCGAGCGACGGATCAAGCACCCTGCGGTCGCCGCCATCACCGAGACGGCCCGCGCCCGGCTCTTCCAT
Organism: uncultured Sandaracinus sp.; assembly: GCA_903828805.1. Taxonomy (GTDB): domain Bacteria; phylum Myxococcota_A; class Polyangia; order Polyangiales; family Sandaracinaceae; genus Sandaracinus. The sequence continues at coordinate 421 of CAIKNO010000222.1, forward strand.
CATTGAGCGCCGCGTTCGCCGACGCGTCGGACGGGGCAGCGAGCGCCCGGCTGGCCGCGCTAGGATGCGCCGTGGACGAGCGCCTCCTGTTGTCGGTGAACGGCCTGCGCGGTGGCTGGGTCGACGGGCTCGTGACCGTCCTGGGCGAGTGGGGCGTCTATGCCTTCCCGGCCGCGATGCTCGCGCTCGCGCTCGCGCGCCCGGCCGCGTTCGCCGCCATGGCCCGGGACGGCTGGCTCGCGTGGCTGCTGGCCTTCTTCGTGGCGGAGATCGTGCTCAAGCCGCTCATCGGGCGGCCCCGACCGACCGCCCTGCCGGAGCTCCTCGCGCAGCTTCGCGTCCTCGGACCCGTCCCCCCGGCCCGATCGCTCTCGATGCCCTCCGGCAGCGCCGCGATGGCCACGGCGGGAGCCGTCTGGCTCTGGCGTCACGGGCGAAGTCGGGCGCTGGGCTGGAGCGCGATCGCGACGGCCGTGGCGATCTCGGTGGGCCGCGTGGTCGCCGGCCTGCACTGGCCGAGCGATGTCGCGGTCGGAGGCGCGCTCGGCCTCGCCCTCGCCCTCGCCGTCGAGCGCTACGGCCGCTGGGCTTCACGCTGGGCCGCAGGCGCCACGCGCGCGCTGCGGATGTAGTCCAGCGCGGGGAACTGGGCGCGCAGGTACGCGTTGCCCTCTCGCTGGACCCGGCCCTGCTCGGGGCCGCGGCCGTTCGGCGCACCCTCGCCGTACCCCGCATGCAGCCGGTCGACGATGGCCATGTCGGCTTCTCGCACCCGACCGAACGGCGCGAAGCCCATTCCGTCGAGGCGGCTGTTGTCGCCGAAGTTGATGAAGAACTGGTTGCTGCGGGAGTTCGGCACACCGGACATCGCGAACGTGACCATGCCGCGCGTGTTGTGCTGCACGACCGGGTCGTCGGGGATGTTCGCGTCGCGCCACGCCGCGGCCACGCGCGGATCGCCATGGATCCCGGCCTGGCCCATGAAGCCGGCGATCACGCGAAAGAACGCGACGTCCTGGAAGTACCCGAGGCGCACCATGTTGTAGAACCGGTCGGCGCCGTTCGGCGACCACGCCCGATGCACCTCGATGTGCACGGTGCCCTCGGTGGTGTCGAGTTCGGCGACGAACATCTCGGGCGCGCGCTCCGTGGCACGGCCCGGCGCGAGCAGGCGCGGATCGACCTCCCCCTGTGCGACGGCCGGCGCCGCCTCCACCGGCGCCTGGACCGGCACGACCTGCGCTTCGCGCGGTGCGGTCGGCGTCGGCTCCTCGGGCCGCTGCGGAGAGGGCACAGCCCCGGCGCGGTCCTCGGCACGGGCGCGCGACACGCGGAAGCTGGGCTCTTCACCCTGGTGGCAGCCCCCGGCGAGCGAGAGCAAGAGCATCGACAACGAGCGCAGGTGGGAAGGTCGATTCATCACGGCATCGGATATAGCATCGCCGCGCGCGCCCGTCCTCGCGCTGCGCTCACGCTCGAACGGCCGCGCCGGTCTTGCTCCGGACCTCGTCGAGCGAGACGCCGGGCGCGAGCTCCACGAGCGAGAACCCGCCCTCGGTCACGTCGATGACGGCCAGCTCGCTGATGACGCGATGCACGCAACGAGGCGCGGTGAGCGGGTAGTGGCACGACGCCACCAGCTTCGGCTCACCCTTGTTCGTCACGTGCTGCGTCATCACGAGGATCCGGCGCGCACCGCTCGCCAGGTCCATCGCGCCGCCGATCCCCATGACCTTGCCGCCGGGAATCGCCCAGTTCGCGAGGTCACCATTCTCCCCGACCTGCATCGCGCCGAGGATGGCCAGGTCGACGTGTCCGCCGCGGATCATCCCGAAGCTCAGGGCGCTGTCGAAGGTGGAGCCGCCCGGCACGACCGTCACGGTCTGCTTGCCCGCGTTGATGAGCTGGCTGTCCTCCTCGCCCTCGAGCGGGAACGGACCCATCCCGAGCAGGCCGTTCTCGGAGTGAAACCACACGCCGAGGTCCGCGGGCAGGTAGTCCGCCACGAGCGTCGGGAGACCGATCCCGAGGTTCACGATGCTCCCCGGCGCGATCTCGAGCGCGGCGCGCGCCGCCATCTGTTCCTTGGTCCAGGCCATCGCTCACCCCACCCGCTGACGCGTCGTCTTGTACTCGAAGGGGTCCTCGTGGTCCTTCACCTCGAGGACCCGATGGACGAAGAGCCCGGGGAGGTGCACGTCGTCCGGATCGAAAGTGCCGAGCGCCACGAGCTCGTCGCACTCGACGATGGTCGTGTGCGCGGCGCTCGCCATGATGGGCGAGAAGTTGCGTGCGGTCCTCCAGAACCGGGCGTTGCCGAACGCGTCGGCCCGTCGGGCACGGATCAGGGCGAAGTCCGCCGACAGCGCGCGCTCCATCACGAACGTGCGCCCATCGAACTCACGGGTCTCCTTCCCCTCCGCGACGACGGTGCCGACGCCGGTCGGGGTGAAGAACGCGGGGATCCCGGCACCCGCAGCGCGCATCCGCTCGACGAACGTGCCCTGCGGGACGATCTCGACCTCGAGCGTGCCCGCGGCCATCGCGCGGTGAAGCGCCTCGTTGGTGCCGATGTAAGAGCCGATGAAGCGGCGGATGATCCCCGCCTCGAGCCACGCGTTGAGGCCCTTGCCGAGGTTGCCGGCGTTGTTGCTGATGAGGGTCAGGTCGCGCACGCCCCGACGCACCACACCTTCGATCAAGGCTTCGGCGTTGCCGCAGAGACCGAACCCCCCGACCATGATCCGGGCGCCGTCGAACAGGGGCTCGAGGGCTTCCTCGACGCTGGAGCGGACCTTGTCGCGATGGCGACCCGCGGGCACCGGGCTGGTGATGGACATGGGGGCGACGGTATACCACCGACGCCGGCCGACGCAGCGCGTGAGTCGGTTGGTACGAGATTCGCTAACGCGGAGACCGCATGACGATTCGCTCCCTCCTTCGCACCGTGCCCCTGCTGGTCTTGGTCGCCCTCGGCGCGACCGGATGCCATCGCCGCGGACGCGCGGTCATGGTCGTTCCGACCGGCACACCGACCGCCGGCGGCCAGGCGGTCACGGTCTCGCACCGTCATTACCGGAACCTGCTCGGCCTCGCCGCGCGGGACCTCGCGTGCAACCCCGCCGCCGTCGCGGGCACCGAGGTCTCGCCCGGGATCTTCTCGGTGCAAGGCTGCGGCGCGATGCGCGACTACGTCATGGTGTGCCGGGGTCGAGGCCGCTGCCGCTGGGTCGGCATCGAGCCCGTGGAGGCCGTGGCGCAGCGGGACCTGCAGTGCGGCGCCGGGCCCTACCAGATCTCGATGCCCGCCCCGCTCGCGCGGCAGGTGGCGGCGTGCGGACAGAGCGCCGACTACGCGCTCGCGTGCAGCCCCGCGGCCTGCGCGTGGACACGAGGCGCCACCGCCGGCGTCGTCGTGCAGTCGGAACCCGGGACCTCGGTCGTCGTCGTGTCGGGCGAAGGGGCCGCCGACGCCGCGTCGGAACGTGACGTCGCGGGCGCCGACGTGGTGCAGATCTCGGCCGCCGAGGCGCTGCAGGGCGTCCTCGCGGCCCGCATCCTGGCGATCCGGCAGTGCGCGGCGGGCCAGCCGCTGCAGCTGCGCATCGAGTGGGCGGCCGATGGCGCCGTCACGGCCGCGCTCGCCGGTCCGCTCGCGGGCACGCCGACCGAACAGTGCGTGCA
>CAIKNO010000223.1 GCA_903828805.1 uncultured Sandaracinus sp.
CGCAGGAAGATGGCGGGAAGCACGCCGAAGACGATCGCGAGCGCGCCGACGGCGAGGGCGACCCGGGAGGCCCCCTCGACCTGGTCCCCGAACCAGCGCTCGTTCGTCATGAACCAGAGGAACCAAGGCGCCACGAGGTACGCGAGCTGGCCGATGAAGTTCTGCACGCCCATGAGGCGCGTGCGCTCGTGGTAGTCCGGCGTGAGCTCGTACCCGAGCGCCACCCATGGCGCCGCGAACACCGTGTAGGCGACGTAGAAGAGGATCGATCCGGCGAGGAAGAACCAGAAGTAGAAGGCGTCGGTCTGCCCGCGTGGGAGCTGCCACATCAACGCGTAGATGATGCCCACGGCGATCGCGCCGCCGAAGATGTACGGGCGCCGCCGGCCCCATCTCGACACCGTGCGGTCGGAGGCGAAGCCCATCAGCGGATCGATGATCGCGTCGACCAGGCGCGGGATCGCGCCGAGCAATCCGACGACCGCGGGGTCCATGCCGAGCCCGAGGTTGAGCACGATCGACATCCCTCCGATCGCGCCCGCGAGGAGGTTGTTGACGAACGCGCCCAGTCCGTAGACGACCATCTGCGAGAACGGGATCCGATCGCGGGGATTCGTCACGCGTTCGATGGTAGTCGATCGGTGCCGTCGAGGGCTCCCAAACGACGTGGACCGCGGAGACCACCTCGGGCCAAGTCACGGCGGCCCGACCCCGCGACCCGCGTGCGATGCGCGGTCCGTCGAACGAGTCCACCTCATCGCGCCGGCCGGGCCGACGCCCCACCGACGACGGCGCGCTCAACGGCGCGCGTAGAACGAGATCGCGATGGACGTCCCCTCCCCCGTCGACAGGTAGCCGCGCCCGTCGGCCGTGAACGCGATGGCCTCGCCCTGGCCTTCGCCTGTGAGGGGCACGCGGCAGGGTTCGGTCGCGAAGGCGTCCGCGACGGTCGCCTCGGGGCCCCGGCGCCACACGAACGCCGACGCGTACGTCCGGAGGATGATCTCGGATCCGGAGGACGAGATGTCGCCTCCGGTCGTCGTCGTGTTGCCCGGCAGGGCCCCGGCGCCGAACGAGAGTTCGGCCACCCGCTCGAGGGTCGTCGTCGACCCGGAGTCGAGGGGCGCGGCGGCGCGGAACACGGGGGAGATGCCGGAGAGCGCCTTGACGACGATGTAGACGTCGCCGGTGCGCGGGTCGACCATCAAGGTCTCCGCGTTGTGCGGCCGGTCCGGATAGCGGAGATCGAAACGCTCGACCGACGAGAAGCCCGCGGCGCCGCTCGGGGCCTCCGGCTCGCGGACGCGGTAGACCTGGACGGCGGTGCGGGTCTCCGCGTTGTCGCCGATGTCGCCGACGTAGAGGTACGGGGCGCCCGGCACCGGGCCCGGCCCGATCGCGAGGTCCTCCCAGTCGCGGGCCGTGACGCCCGGGAAGGAGTACGTCGCGCGGGCCGAGAGCATCGAGGTCGCGTCGACCGCGAACACGCGGGCACTGTCCCCGGAGTCGTTGTGCAACCACCACAATCCGGGCGTCAGGCGGCTCTCGGCGAGCCCGCTCGTCTCGCGCACGTCGAGGAGCGGAGTTCGGCCGAGCGTGACGGCATCGGCGAACGCCGGACAGTCCGGCAGCGGGGCGGGACCGGCATCCGGAGGGGTGCCGGAATCCGGAGGGCCGCCGGCGTCGGACGCGGACCCGGCGTCGAACTCCCCGCCCGCGTCCAGAAGGGCGCCGCCGTCGAACTCCGCACCCGCGTCGAACGCCGCACCCGCATCGAACGCCGCACCCGCGTCGAACTCCGCACCCGCGTCGAACTCCCCGCCCGCATCGAACGCCGCACCCGCGTCGAACTCTCCGCCCGCGTCGAGAAGGGCACCGCCGTCCGGGACCGAGCCCGCGTCCACGTCCACGGGCCGACCTGCATCCACCTGCATCGGCGGCGTCTCCACGCATCCGAGAAGGACCACGAACCATCCGACGGCTGCGCCCTGCCGCGGGGCGCGGCCGACCGCATCGGTGCCGCCGCGCGACGGTCTCATACCCGTGCACCCGGGACCGCGGGCCGGCGCGGGCCTCCGCCCGCGTTCCCCTGCCCGCCCTCGGCTCACCAAGGCACCCGCGCGAGCACCGCGTCGACATAGCGCCCTCGATTGGCGCGCGTCGGCGGCAGCGCGACGTCGATCACGGCGGGGTGCGCCTCGAGCGGCGTGCTCGTGCCGGGATGAAAGCTGACCCCGACCGTCACGTGGAGCGTCGCGGCGCTTCCATCCTGCAAGGGCAACGCGAGGTCGTACGAGTACGGCGAGTCCCCCGCGCCCGTCGGCTGGCCCAGCGTCGGCGCGATCTCGTTGTCGCGAAAGATGGAGACGAAGTCGTCGCAGGCGCTGAAGCAACGCGGTCCCGCGAGGATGGCGGCGCGGAACACGACGCTCGACAGACTCCGCAGCGTCTCCTCGCCGTCGGCGCACGCGCTCGTCTGACAGTAGAACGGGATCGGCGGCGAGGTCTGCGCGTCGGGATGTTCGCGCAGGAACTGCTCGATGCGCGCCGCGCCGTCGTCGATCGGGCGTCCGTCGAGCAGCGCGACGTAGACTTGGGCCTCGGCGACGCGCGCCGGGTCGCGCTGGAAGGCCGGCCCGTACACGAAGCTCTTGCGGGGCTGTGCGTAGGTTCCATCGGTGAACGCGCCGAAGAAGATCGGGTCGAAGTCGCCGCCGGTGTTGTCGCGCACGTCGAACAGCACGCGCTCGACGCCGGCGCGCGCGAGGTGATCGAGCAGCTCGCCCTGATCGCGCATCAACAGTCCGCGCGGACCCATCGCATCGGCGTCTTCGAGGGTGAGCGCGTACGTGAGGGCCGGCAACTTGCGCTCGAGGCACGCGCGCTCGTACGGATCGAGCGACTCGGGCATGGCGAACGTCCGGTAGCGCACGACCCGCGTCGCCGGGTCGTCGGTGGTGTAGACGCACGCCCCCAACCCTTCGAACACGGGCGCGTCGGCGTACTCGCCGTCGGCATCGGGAGCGCACGCATCGGCGTACGGCGGGCAGGCGCTCTCCAGCGCGACGCGCGTGTCCCAGCGAAGGACCACGGACTGCTCGCGGCCATCCTCGTGCCGGAGCCGGAGCGTCGTCGTCGTGCCCGGCGCTGGCGCGGGCTCGCGCCCGGGGTCGCGCACCTCGAGCCACCGCGCGACGTCCAACCTCAGCGCCTCGGGCGAGCTTCCACCGGCGAACCAGGCGACGTGCATGCGCTCGAGGTCGGGGATCGCGACCTCGTCGACGGCGAGCACCTCGCTGCCCGCCGGGAGCGCGCCGCCCGCGCGGACGATGTAGTGGGTCTGTCCGTCGTTCTCGTCGATCTCGACGCGCAGCGACAGAGGCAAGGAGACCGGCGGGCCCGCGGGGCGGAGCGCGTCGTCCTCGAGGAACGCATGGCCGTCGTGCAGGCTGTTCTTGAGGGCCATGAGGGCCAGGTGGACGTCGGCGGCCGTTCTCGCCTCGACGTAGCGGCGACGCACCGAGGCGAGCTCCTGCGCCCACGTCGTCCCGAGCCGCGCGAAGCCCGCGTCCGACAGCGCTGCGACCGCGGCGATGCGCTCCACGTGGTCGGCGAAGACCGCCTCGCGATCGCGCCCGAGCCAGCGATCGGCCTCGACAGGCTCGCCGACTGGGCCCCCGTCGGGAGCGCCCGGCCCACAGGCGGGGGCCGCGAGCGCGGCGACGGCCACGAACACCAAGGCACGCGCACCCCTCATCTCGGGCCTCCTGGATCATCCATCCGCGCGCAGCGCGACGCGCCGACACCGGCTCTTCCACCGGCACGAACGTCGTCGCTCGACGTCACTTCGACCGGGCCCTTCGCGTCCGCCGCGCGAGCACGACGCCGAGCGCCGCGAGCACGAACGCGAGCCCTCCGCCCGCCGTGCGGGTCGCCCCGGGTCCGACCGCGCAGAGACATCCGCTGCCCGCCGCGAGCACCCGGCGGGGCGTGCCGCCGTCGAGCCCGCTTCCCGCGTCCTGCTGCCGGGGGTCGGCGAAGCAGTTCCCGTCGACGCAGCGCTCCCCGTCGGGGCACACCACGCCGAAGCACGCGCCGAGCACGCAGCGCCCCGTGAGCGGCTCGCACACGGTGTTCTCCGGACACGGCCGGGTGCTCCGGCACAGGTCGTCCACGCACATCCCCGACGCCGGGTCGCAGACGCGCCCCGACCGGCACGCCGAGCGGGCGCAGAGATCGGGCACGCACCCGCCCCCGTCACAGCGCTCGCCGGCCGGACACGTCACGTCCGCGCAGCTCGAGACACAGCTTCCGCCCCGGCAGAACTGCCCCTCGCTCGGGCAGGTCACATCGACGCAGGGGTCCTGCACGCACTCGCCCGCCGCGCACAGCGACCCCGCCGGGCAGCGCTCCGGGAAGCCGTAACAGTCGTCGCTGGTGCACAGCCCCGTGCGCCCGTTGCACACCCGCGGCGCCTCGCACGTCAGCACGTCGCAGAGGGGCACGCAGGCGCCCTCGCGGCACGTGGTGCGCGTCCCGTCGTCGAGCGGCGCGCACACCACGCCGAAGCATGGATCGGGCACGCAGAAGCCCGGCTCCGGGTCGGTCGCGTCGGTGCAGCGAAAGCCCACGGAGCACGGGAAGTCCTCCATCGAGCACGGTTGCGCGCACGCGCAGTGCGGGGCGGCGAGGCAGCGTGCACCTCCGCCCCCGCAGGCGGAATCCTCGTCGACGGTCTCGTCGCAGTCGTCGTCGCGGCAGTTGCATCCCTCGGGCTCCGGGGGCGCGCCCCCGACACACGCGTACGCGCCCTCGACGCAGCGCTCCTCGCCCGGCGTGCAGAGCGTGCCGCCGAGGTCGCACGGCCCCCGGGGCGCGACCCCTTCGTCGATCGCGCCATCGCAGTCCTCGTCGTACCCGTCGCAGGTCTCCACCGCGCCGCCGCCGCCAGCCGACATGCATGTGAGGCGGCCCGCGACACACACGGTGCTGCCGGCGCCGCAGGTCGTCTCGCAGGGCCGACCGAGCCCCGGATCGGACTCGTCGGTCCGTCCGTCGCAGTCGTCGTCGAGGCCGTCGCACGACTCCTCGGTCGGCAGCGTGCGGCCGGTGCACGCGCCGTACGCGCCGCCGAAGCACACCTCGACCCCGCGGGCGCAGAGGCCGACCGGCGCGGGACCACAGGGACGCGAGAGTCCGTCGACGACCCCGTCGCAGTCGTTGTCGACGCCATCGCAGGTCTCCGAGACCGGCGAGATCGCGGTGCATCCCGTCCAGGCACCGGCCGCGCAGACCTCCACGCCCCGGGTGCACGCGCCGACCCCCGACCCGCAGGGCCGGGAGAGCCCGTCGTCCACGGCTCCGTCGCAGTCGTTGTCCCTGCCGTCGCAGATCTCGGGCTCGGCCACGCAGGCGCAGTCCGCCGGCGCTTCGTCCAGGCGGCCGTCGCAGTCGTCGTCGAGCCGGTTGCACGTCTCGGACG
>CAIKNO010000224.1 GCA_903828805.1 uncultured Sandaracinus sp.
CCGATTCCGATGCGATCTCCCCAGCGCAAGGTGGCTTGCGTTAGCTTGTGACCGTTCAGCAGGGTGCCGTTGCGCGAGCCGAGATCGCGCAGCACCCAGTTCTGCTCCTCGAGGGTGATCGTCGCGTGGTCTCGGGACACGAGCGCGTCGTCGAGGCACACCGCCGAGGCGCTGCTCCGGCCGATTCCCACCCGGGGGCCGAGGGTCCACTGACGGCCGCGATGCGGCCCCGAGAGGACCACGAGGCGGGCGGACGCTCGCGGCGACAGCGCGGCGGCGTTCGCGGGCTGCCCCCGGGTTTCCGTCACCGGTTCGTCGTCCGTGAAGTTCGTCGGTCCTTGACCCATCGACCCACGAGACTCTCACGCGTCGCGACCGCGCACCAGGGATCTCGCCCACTGCCGCGCGGGCTGAACGCGCTCAGGATCGGTTGCGGCGACCGCCCGAGAGGTGGTCGGCCAGGGCGACCAGGTCCTGCTCCTTCTTGAGCAGGGCACCGAGGAATGGAAGCTTGTCGCCGAGCCTCACGTCGTCGATGCCCGACGCGCGGAGCACAGCGATCCAGTCGACCAGTTCGCTCGTGCTCGGCCGCTTCCGAAGGCGCTTCATGTCGCGGAGCTCGTAGAAGATCTGCAGCGCTTGATCGACGAGGTGCGCGGCCGCGTCGGGGTGATGCACCTCCACGATCCGACGCATGAGCGCCTGATCGGGAAAGTCGATGAAGTGGAAAATGCAGCGGCGCAGGAACGCGTCCGGCAACTCCTTCTCGTTGTTGCTCGTGATGATGACGACCGGGCGGGCCTTGGCGGCAACCTCTTCGTCGGTCTCGATGATGCGAAATCGCATCCGGTCGAGCTCGTGCAGCAGGTCGTTCGGGAACTCGATGTCGGCCTTGTCGACCTCGTCGATCAGGAGCACCACGCGCTCACTCGATGAGAAGCTGCGTCCCAGCGGGCCCAGCTTGATGTAGCGGCCCACGTCCTTGACGTTCCCTTCGCCGAAGCGAGAGTCGTAGAGACGCTGGACGGTGTCGTACACGTAGAGGCCGTCCTGGGCGCGGGTCGTGCTCTTCACGTGCCACGTCAAGAGCGGCATGCCGAGGGCCGCTGCGACCGACTCCGCCAGCAGCGTCTTGCCCGTGCCCGGCTCGCCCTTCACGAGCAAGGGGCGCTCGAGAAGCAGGGCGCAATTCACGGCGGCCTCGAGCGATTCGCTCGTGAGGTATCCAGCCGTCCCGCGGAACTTTCTGACGTCGACCATGGTGGGCGGCAGGGTGCTCCGGGATGGTCGGCCATGCCAGTCCGGCACGGCGCGAGACGGCCGCGCCACGCGGCGTGGCCGCACGGAGGACGTGCCCTTCGCCCTGTCAGGCGAGCAGTTCGTCGGGCCGGATCCCCAGCTCGCGCGCCAGCGCACGGGCGCACGCCGACGCGCGTCCGCGGTTCACGCGCACGTAGAGCGTGTGGCTCGCGGCGGAGGCCCGCGCGAGCATCACGTCGATCGAGTGGTCCTGAAAGCCCGTCGCGCTCAGCACGACGTGAAATCGGCCATGCGAGATGGCCGTCAGCACGGCGGAGATCCGGCGCGGCTCGGCCGTGCTCCACTCGAAAGTCCAGCCAAGCGCACGCTCCAACTTTTCCTTCAAGGAAGGGTCTTCACGGTTGCTGACGAAGAGCGCGTGGGCCTCGGGACGCGCCGCGCGAACGGCGGCGAAGACCACGTCGTCGTGCGACCTGCGGGGCGCGATGGCGGGGTCTTCATGAGGCCCGGGCGCCGGTGCGCCCGGCTGCGCCGATCCGAACTGCAGGGCAGGGTCGACCCGATCTCCGCCCCCGGCGTCGGGCAAGCGCGCGCGCAGGGCGTCCTGCAGGAGCTTCAAGCGGCGCCGGACCCGGCGGTCGCGCTCGGGAACGTCGGCGTCCTTCAGTGCCAGCACGAGAGGGATGACCTCCGCGTCGGCCGCGGTCCGCGTCGTCGAGAGGCGCGATGCGAGCCCCGGGGTGTCGAACATCTCGAACAGCGGAACGAGCCAGACGAGCAGGGGGCCGGGGGCATCCGGCGGCGCGTCCAGGTTCGCGAGGCGTCCCTGCGACGACCTCGCCTCGCTCTCCCAGTTGGGCCGCGGGCAGAAGCTCGGCTCGAGGAGGCGAGCGAGCCGGGGCCCGCCGCCCTTCTGCGCGGCGAGCCAACGGAGGCGTCCGACCGCGGCGCCCCAGCGCTCCGGGTCGGGCGCGCACGGCCGAGACCAGCGGAGGCGTCCCGCGGCATCCTGCAGGAGCAGGTCGGTCGCCGGGGCGAGGACCGGTGCATCCCCCGTCGGGACCACGGAGAGGGGGGAGACGTGCCTCTCGATGGCGGTGACTGCGAAGTCGACCTCGTCGACGACATCGTCCGGCGCCGGGTCGAGCGCGGGAACGTCCCGCCACCCGTCGTCGGAGAGCGGATCGGCGAGCCATTGCTCGAGCCTCGCCTCGGCGGCCGACGCGACCTCGAGCCAGGTGGAGACGCCGGGTAGACCCTGATCGCGGGCACTGCGTTCTGCCGTCGCATCGAGCTGCAGCGCGCGGACCGAGCCCGGCCACCACGTCTTGCACAGCGCGGTCAGACGCCGCGCGATGAGCCCCGCCTGTTCGGCGGCCTCGCGGTCGCGAGGCAGCTCTTGTTCGAGCGTGCGTGCACGGGCGATCCACGACAGCACGTGGAGCTTCTGCAACTGCGGGGCCATCAGCGCCGCTTCGGGGATGCCCGCCTCCACCCGACCGGCGACGAGCTGCAGGTCGGAGAGCACGGCGGCCCTGTCGCGCGCGCCTTCGGTGCCCCCGGTCGCCGCGCGCTGGGCCGTCTGCTCGCGGCTGCCTTCTTCGGCCCGTCGTTCACGCACCGACTGGACGAGCAGGTCCTTGGCCGCTTGCGAGGGCGCGAGCGCGTGGAGCGCGGCATCGAACGCCGAGGATTCGTCCGTTCCTCGGCCCTCCCAGGTCTCGTCCGGATCGCTGACCGAGCACGCCTTGCCCTCGCCCTCGTCCCGCCACTCGAGCACGTAGCCGAGACGGAGCAGCGCGCGCACGACGGGGCGCTGCTCGAGCGGGCTGAGGTCCTGGGGGGGCTTGTGGGACGGGGTCATGGTGGCAGGAGGAGGTGGGACGTCGCGGGAATCATCAGGCGCCACGTCGCGCGGTGCGCCACGCGGAGGACCGGGAACTCTGGCAGCGCCGGACGAGCGACGCGTTCACTCGCCGTAGGGGACCCAGATGTTCTTGATCTGGGTGGCTTCTCGCAAGAACTCTCGGCCTTCCGCTTCGGCCGCCACGAAGAAGTCACGCTCGCGGCCGTGCGTGCAGAAGGTCCTCTTCATGTTGCCTGCGCTCGCCTTCTCCAGCGTGCCGGTCAAGTCCTCCGGGCCGAAGTACCAGACCGCATCCACGCCGTCGTGCGAGGCGAGAACCGGCGCGAGCTCGGTCCGCAGTCCGGTGACGATGTTCACGACCCCTCCAGGCAGGTCGCTCGTGTCGAAGACCTGATAGAGGTCGGTGACGGCGAGCGGCCCTCGCTCGCTCGGCACCACGACCACCGTGTCTCCCATCGCCACGGCGGGCGCCACGACGCTGACGAACTGAAGCAGCGGCGCGTCGTCACCGCACACGATCCCGATCACACCGAGCGCCTCGTTCATCGCGATAGTGACGTTGCGATACGGCGTGGAGTGCACCTGCCCATCGTACTTGTCGGCCCACGCGCCGTAGGTGAACAGGCGCTCCACCGACAGCTTGACCTCGGCCTGAGCCCGCTTCCGATTGCCGCCCATCGACGTCAAGCGGGAGACGAACTCCTCGGTCCGTGCTTCCAGGTTCTCGGCGATGTAGTAGAGGACCTGCGCGCGGAGGTGTCCGGTCTGCTTGGCCCAGCCTGCCGCGGCATGGGCCGCCTCGACCGCGTTTCGGAGGTCCTTCCGGTTGCCGTGACCGACGTGTCCGAGGACCCGCCCCTTGGGGTCGAGCACCGGCAGCACGTAGCCCTGGTCGGGCCGCGTCTGCTTGCCGCCGACGTAGAGCTTCGCTGTGCGGTCGAGCCCGGGCAGCCCGTCGGAGAACGAGATGGGGGAGGGCGCGAGGCCGGTCGCGACGGGGCTCGCCTTGTCGGCCGCGTCCTTGGCCGGACCCTTCCTCGAGGACCCCTTCTCGAGGGCGAGGTGCGCGCGCGGCTTCACGTACTCGAAGAGGCCCTCACGGCCGCCCTCGCGGCCATAGCCGCTCTCGCGGTAGCCCCCGAATCCGGCGGCGGCGTCGAAGACGTTCGTGCAGTTCACCCACACGGTGCCGGCCTTGATGCGCGGCGCGATGTCGAGGGCGAGGTTGACGCTCTCGGTCCACACGCTCGAGGCCAGCCCGTAGGTGGTGTTGTTGGACAGCGCGACGGCCTCGTCCGGGGTGCGGAACGTCATGAACACCGCGACGGGTCCGAAGATCTCGACCTGCGCCACGGTGCTCGCGGGGTTCACGTCCGAGAGCACCGTCGGGGGGTAGAAGACCCCGTCGGTCGGGCAGCTCCAGCTCGGCTGCCACAGCGTCGCGCCCTCGTCGGTGCCCTGCTTGACCAGCGCGGCGATGCGCTCGAGCTGGACCGGGGCGACGATGGCGCCGATGTCGATGCACTTGTCGAGCGGGTCGCCGACCCGGAGCGTTTCCATCCGGGCCCGCAGCTTCGCCAGCAACGTCGGCGCGATGCTCTCCTGCGCCAGGATCCGCGAGCCGGCGCAGCACACCTGACCCTGGTTGAACCAGATGGCGTCGACCACGCCCTCGACCACGCTGTCGAGGTCGGCGTCTTCGAAGACCACGAAGGGGGACTTTCCTCCGAGCTCCAGGGAGAGCTTCTTGCCGCTGCCGGCGCTCGCCTCGCGGATGATGCGGCCGACTTCGGTCGATCCCGTGAACGCGATCTTCGCGATCCCGGGATGGTTCACGAGCGCGGCGCCCGTCCGACCGTCGCCGGTCACGATGTTGACCACGCCCTTGGGGAGGCCGACTTCGGCGCAGATCTCGGCGAAGAGCAGCGCCGTCAGCGACGTGAACTCGGCCGGCTTCAGGACGAGCGTGTTGCCCATCGCCAGGGCCGGCGCGATCTTCCACGCCAGCATCAGCAGCGGGAAATTCCAGGGAATGATCTGACCGACGACCCCGAGCGGAACGTGGCCCTCGAGCTCCTGGTCGGCGAGCTGAGCCCATCCGGCGTGGTGGTAGAAGTGCCGGGCCACGAGCGGGATGTCGATGTCGCGGGACTCCCGGATCGGCTTTCCGTTGTCGAGCGACTCGACGACGGACAGGAGCCGGGAGTGCTTCTGGAGGTGACGCGCGATCGCGTAGAGGTACCTCGCGCGGCCATGCGCTCCGAGCTTTTGCCAGCCCGGCAGCGCGCGGGTCGCCGACTGCACCGCGAGGTCCACGTCATCCGGGGTGGCCTGTGCGAGCTGGGCCAGCTCGCGATGGCCGCGGCCGGGCGCATGCGTCGCGAAGAACTCACCGCCGCCCGGCCCGTGCCAGCCGCCATCGATGAAGGAACCGAACCTGCGCCCGTGGCGGTCCAGCCATGCGTGCGCGGGGCCATCGGCTTCGGGCGAAGGGCCGTAGTCCATCGTGTCGAACACCTGCTTGATCAGCTCGCCGTTCATTCGTGCTCTCGGAGGGCTCAGGCCATCGGGTGGCGGTGGAAGGCCGAGTATCGACCGGTGAGGTGGAACTCGAGCTGTCGCTCGATGTCGCTCAGCAGCGCGCTGGCGCCGAAGCGGAAGAGCCCGGGCTCGAGATACGCGCGGCCGAGCTCCTCCTTCATGAGGGCCATGTACTCGACCGCCTGCTTGGCGGTGCGGATGCCGCCGGCGGGCTTGTACCCGACGATGTGGCCCGTCCGCTCGCGGTACTCCCGGATGGCGCGCGCCATGACCAGCGAGAACGGGAGGGTGGCGTTCACGCCCTCCTTGCCGGTGGAGGTCTTGATGAAGGCCGCGCCGGCCATCATGCAGACCATCGAGGCCTTGGCCACGTTGCGCAGGGTCGCGAGC
>CAIKNO010000225.1 GCA_903828805.1 uncultured Sandaracinus sp.
ATGGTGATCGCGCCGAAGGCCGAGGAGGCGCCCGCGGGCTGAACGCCTTCGGACGCTTCCGCCGCGGGTCGGGCGGGCTCCCCCGGGGGTCCGCCCGCGCCGGTCAAAAGCCGGCGCGCGCCGCGACCCACGTGCCGATGGCCGCAGTGATCGACGCAGCGACCGCGGCGGCGACGTACATGCGCGCTGCCGCTCGACGGAGCGGCCCATTCGACGGCGGAGCGAGCAGCGCGAGGGCCGTCGCGCCGAGCACGAGCGCGAGCGCGACGTACGCCAGGTGCTCTTTCGTCTCGAAGAGCCAGGCCGTCGCGGGGTCGGCCCTGAAGAGCCCTCTCTTCACGTGCTCGCGGTAGGGGCCGTAGATGGCGAGCCCGAGGCCGAACGCTGTCGACACCGCGCCCGCCGCGAGCCCCGCCGCCCATCGCGTCCCACGCGACAACGGGACGCCCCGCCAGAGCGCGATGGCGGGATGAAAGAGCAGCGCGACGGCGAGGATGGCGACGTGGCCGTGCACGCTCTCCAGGAGACGTAGCGCCACGTTCAGGGCCATCGGTACGCCAGGAGCGCGAGGAGGAGCACGAGCGGGACAGCGCCATGCCGAAGGAGGGCCACCGCCCGCGCGCGCCCGACCTCGCGGTGGGTGAGCGCGAGGGCGAGCACGAACGCCACTCCGCCCCACCACGACGCGGCGAGCGCGCGGCCGTGAAACGCGATGCGGGGGTCGTGAAGCACGAGCAGCGGATCGGCTCCGCGACCACCGGCGACCCGCTCCCACAACCGCTGGCCCACGTAGGCGATGGCCGCGGACGCGCCCGCCAGCGCTGCCGCGAGCCCCAGCCGCGCGTGTCGCTCGGCGCGGGAGGCGCTCATCGTCGCTCCTCGGAAGGCGCCTCGTCGGCGGACTCGCCGACGGACGGTGGCTGCGCCGAGGGCGGGGCCGACCGGCGCTCTTGGAGCGGATCTCCAACGGCCGACCTCGCCCCATCCGAGCGCGGAACCTCGCTCGATGGCCCCTCCGCGATCGCGTCGGCCCCGGCGAGGGCGACCGCCAACGCAGCCATCACCGACCCCGAGACCGTCGCCGACAGGAACAGGAAGTCGACGTAGCTTCCGATCGACGAGCAGTTCGCGCTCCGACCGAGGTGTGCCGAGAGGAGTTCGCCGTCGTCGCCGTCCGCCGCACCACGTTCCGACATGAGACTCCTCAGAGGAAAGACACGAGCCCGCCCGAACCCAGCAACACCCACCACGCGAGCGCGAGGTGGGCGAGCACGGCGAGAGCGCTCAGGGCCGCGCGCCCGGCCCGGCCCGCGACCGCTCGCCCGGCGATGGATCCGAGCGCCGTCAAGATCAAGGTCCCGGCGCACAGCGCCAGGAACGTGTCCGCGGCCTCGGCGTCATACCACGCAGCCAAGAGCGCCGGGCCGAGCGCGATCCACACAGCGGCAGCCGCCCGCTGCGGTGCCCACGCCGCACGGGCCGCGGCCGCGCCACCTCGCGCCAGCGCGCGAAGCCCGAGCGCGAGCGACAGGAGCACGTAGAGGCCGAGCGCCGCCGCCGCGAACGGCGTCGAGACCCGTACGAGGCGCTCCCGACGCAGCGCCTCGTACGTGCCGCCGGCCGCCGGGCCATCCCGCTCGAGGTAGTCGAGCGCGCCGCTTTCATCTCCGCCCCGCGCCAGCGCGCGCGCGACCCCGTCCCGCGCGCCGCGGCGCTCGCCCTCCCCGGCGAGCCCATCCCGGAGTTGCGCCTCGAACACCGCGCGGGCGTGCGAGAGCGCGCCGAGGCGAAGCAGGTCGTCCGCCACTGCCGCGCGGGATTCCACCCGCACGCGTCCCTCCGGCATCTCCTCGACGACCTGCGCGAACGCCGATGCGACCTCGATCGTCCGCTCTTCGAGGGGCGTGACCTGGTAACGCATCAGCGAAGCGAGCGGCGCGAGGTCCCCCTCCGAGCGCGCGGCGAGCCACTCGAGGCGTGTTCGAGCGTGCGCCGCGTCCCGCGAACCGTGCTGCTCCGCGGCCACGGCCTGCCAAGCGGCGCGGGCGGCAGCCGGGTCGGCGGCCCGCTCTGCGGCCAACGCGCGCTCGCGGGCCGGCTGAGCACGCGCCGACGAACCAGTCACGAGGCACATCAGCGCGAGGGCGAAGGACGCCGCGCGCGCGCTCATCCCTTGGTCCAGCCGAACTGATCGACCATCGAATCGGTCATCGCGTTGCGGACCGTCACCTGCAGTTCACGACCGTTCACCCGCACCGTGACGTAGGTCCGCTCGGCGCGCGCCGAGTACGTCGTCGCGCAGCTGGTCGACACCTCGTAGAGCGGCGCGCCGACACCCGCTGCGACCAAGTACACCGTGCCTGAAGCGGTCCCGCCCGTGATGACCGGAGCCCCGTTGAGCCCCTCGGCCGCGATGACGCCCTGCCCGCCGCTCAGGCCTCGGATCGGGCGCGAGCGCTCGTACACGTGGTTGTGGCCGGTGAACACCACATCGACGTGGTGACGGTCGAAGATCTCCTGCCACGCGGCGCGCAGCGAGGTGTCGGGGGAGTGGGTGCTCATGCACGTGTAGAACGGCCGGTGATGGGTCACGAAGATCCATTCGACGGCCGGGTTCGCCTCGGCGGCGGACAGGTCCTGCTCGAGCCACATCGCCTCGCTCGTGCCCCACAGCTCGCGATCGTTGTCGTCGAGCATCACGAAGTGAGCATTGCCGTAATCGAACGAGTACCACTCCTCGCCCTGGGCGCGCTCGTTCATGAACGTGTCCTGCGCGAAGGCCGTCTGCGCCACGAAGTTCACCGCGAGCGCGTCGTGGTTGCCGTTCACCATCATCAGCGGCGTCGAGGAAAGGAGCTGCTGCACGTCGAAGCCGGCCCCGTCGTCGGCAGACCAGAAGTCGTCCCACTGGTCCTGCGCCGTCCCCAGGATGACCGCGTCGCCGCTGAACAGTTCGAAGTCTGCGAGGGCGTCGCGCACCCGACGCTGAGAGATCGCCCAGGCCTGCTCCTCGTTGCCTCGGGAGTCCCCCGTCACCGCGAAGGTGAACGCATCGGACGCGCCCGGGCTGGGGGCGGTCGCGGTCGAGAACACCGCGCTCCAGTGGCCAGGCCCGCCCAGTCGATAGAAGTACTCCGTGCTCGGCGAGAGGCCGCACACGTGCGCCTCGTGCACCCTGGTCGTGCGTCGCGCGAGGTCGCGGAAGAGCATGTGGTGGCCGAGCTGCTCGAAGACCGCGCCCCCCGAACCATCCGCTGCGGAAAGCGCAGCGCGGTCGGTCGAGTAGAGGACCCGCGAGGCGAGCGTCCCGGTGTCGCTCCGCCAGTTCACCGCGAAGCTCGAGTGGCTCGGCCCGGCCCAGCTCACGTGGATGTGGTCTGCGGACGGGGACGGTCCGAACACGTCCTCGGAGGCGCCCGCCTCCGTCACCGGTGGAGTCGTGACGGAGTAGCCGCACCCGGCCGGGGTGTAGCTGTGCATCGCTTCGACGGGCGCGCCCGCGTCGGACGGCGCGGCCCCGTCCGCGGGAGGCGGACCTCCCGCGTCTTCCTCGACCAGACCGGTCTCCTGGCAACCGAGGACCAGAAACGCGGCGAACGCCAGCGTCCTTCCGATGTGCTTGTCGACCATGTCGCTCCTCGTCCTCTGCGGCGGGTCAGATCCCCGCGGTGATCTGGACCCAGAACGTGTCGTTCCGGATCCCGCGGTACGTGCCAGTCGACGCGACGACACGCTCGTTCTCGTATTGCAGAAAATAGTTCAGCCCGAGTCGCAACGACTGCTCGCCCGTGGGGAAGAAGTTGAGGCCCGCGGTCATGCGCCAGCGATCATAGCCGTTGTCGGAGTCCACGTAATCGGAGGGACGGAACATATCCGCCTCGGGTCCCGTTCCGAAGAGCGGGTCCTGCTCGGAGTAGATGGCGAAGGGGTCGACCCAGTCCACGCGCGCGAGCAGCTCGAGAGACATCCGATCGACCACCGCGACGTCGATCCGCGGCAGGACGTACTGGGCCTGGAAGTGAGCCCCACGTGACACGAAATCGAGCGAGCGCTGCGCGGACGGGTCGACGGGATCGGGGATCCGGATCGCGCCCTGGCAGCTGGGGTTCGTGCCGCCGCCCGCGAGGAAGCCGAGGGCGGACGGATCCGCGCGGCCGTTTCGGAACCAGACGAACGCAGCCGACGCGTAGAGGCCCTCGTAGCGCAGCTCGGAGTCGACCGTGAAGCCGCGGTTCCAGTTCCCGCGATCGTCGCAGTTCGAGTACACGCCCGCCGCCACGGACACGCGGGCGTCCTCGTTCCGGGCGAGGTCCGACTCGGCCGTCGCGCCTTCGGGCATGCCGAGGACGTGGAGCTGCGTCCGGACCGCGTACATCAGCACGTTGTCGCTGTTCACGGCCACGTTGGGGCCACGGCCGACGAACGCCCCGACCTGATACTCGAGGACCGGGTCGTGGGCGCTCGGGCTCCGGTCGCCCACGATCCCCGAGGCCATCGCGCCGATGTCGCGGGGCGCGAGGTAGCGAACCACCGTCCGGTCCTGCCCGAAGGGCGTGTAGAGCGGCCGGTCGAGGAACCCGAGGTTGAGTTCGTTGAACGAGAACGCGCGGAGAAACGGGACGACGAACTGGCCAATCCTCAGGTTGAAGGCCGGATGCGGCGTCAGATCGACGAAGCCGTCTTGCAGGTTGGGTGACGGGACGAGCTCGACCTCCAGCCGCAGCCTCAGCCACGAGAAGACCTGCGCGCGGAACCCGAAGCGCGCGCGCTGCAACCAGAACGCGTCGTCCTGCGGCGGCCGGCTCACGGCCTCGCCGCCGTCCTCACGCCAGACGAAACCGGGCTGCAAGAACCCTGTGAAGTCGAGCCATCGGGCCTCTCTCGAGGGCGCCGCGGCCGGAGCCGGCGGGGCGGCCGGGCTCTCCACGACGGCGGGGGACGCCGCATCCTCGACGAGGAAGGTCTCGCAGCGACCGCACTGCGCCTGCGGCACGCACACCCCGAAGCAGCCCTCGACGACGGAGGCCACCTCCCCTTCCGCGCACTCCGGCGGTGCCGCGTCGCACGTCGCCCCGTCGCAGCGCGTGCACCTCAGCTCGGTGCGCGACTCGCCCGGCGGCACGGAAGGCCTCGGCGCGGTGGACGGTGCATCGGTCTGGGCGTCCGCGGGGTCCGAGAACACGCGGAGATCCGCGCGCGCCACGGGGGAGAAGACGAGGACGGCGAGGAGAAGGACGAAGGCTCGGAGCACGGCGCGATGGTCCATCTTCGCGACCCCCAGGAGGTGACCACACGGCACCGTTCTCGTGACAGGGGCGTGTCAGAGCGGGACTCCGCCGGTCGCCGTGTGACAGTGAGGTGTGCTCCGTTTCTCGACGACATCCCTGCGGGTCCGCCGCGCCCGCGCCGAGCGGTTCGGCGCGCTGGTCTCCACGGAGGAGCCCGCCGCGACGCTCTGCGTGGATCGCCGCATGGCGCAGCGAATCGGCGTCGAGGGCGGGGCGCTGTGGGACGGCGAGGCGCCGTCGCCGCTCGCGGTGCGCGCCCTCGAGGGTCCGGTCGAGGTGCACGTGGCCGTGACCGACCGCTGCCCCGCGGGCTGCAGCGGATGCTACGCGGACGCGAGACCCGACGGATTCGAGCCGACGTTCGAGGAGCTCGCCGCGCGCCTGCGAACGCTCGCCGACATGGGCACCATGTCCATCGCGTTCGGCGGCGGCGAGGCCACCCTGCACCGCGACCTGCCCCGGCTCGCCGAGCTGGCACGGTCGCTGGGGATGGTGCCGAGCGTGACCACCAGCGGCCTGGGGATCGACGCCGCCCGCGCCCGGGCGCTCCGCGCGATGGCCCAGGTCAACGTCAGCCACGACGGGGTGGCCGGCGCGTACCACGCGGTGCGCGGCTACGAGGGCGGGAGGGTCGCGGAACGGGCCATCGCACACCTCCTCGAGGCCGGGATCCCGGTGGGCGTCAACACCGTGCTCACCCGCCAGAGCTTCGACGCGCTCGAGGAGACAGCGCGCCACGTCGAGGCGCTCGGCGCGTGCGAGCTGCAGCTCGTGCGTCTCAAGCCCGCCGGACGGGGACGGCTCGAGTACCTGGACCGACGGCTCGATCCGACCCGCGTCGCCGCGCTGCCCGAGCTGCTGCGTCGCCTGTCGCGGGAGCGGGCCCTGGGCGTGCGGATCGACTGCGCGATGGTGCCGTTCATCGCCGCAGACCCCGACGTGCGCCTCGAGGACCTGCTGCGTTTCGGCGTCTCCGGCTGCGAGGCCGGGCGCTCGCTGCTCGCGCTGCATGCGGACGGCACGACGAGTGGATGCAGCTTCGCCCGCACCCCCGAGATGCGCGGCGCGATGGGCTGGAACGACCGCGCGGCGCTCGACCGGTTTCGAGACTACCCCGCGCGGGCCCCCGAGCCCTGCGCCAGCTGTCCGGTTCGCCCTGCGTGCCGCGGCGGATGCCGGGTGGTGGCGGAGTTCGTCAGCGGCGATGCGTGGCAGCCCGATCCGGAGTGTCCGCGCGTGCGCGCCGCGCGATGCTCGGCGCCGGGCCCCGGCTGAACGCCGAAGAATGCCCGCATCGTACGGGCCCGGCGGGCGCGCAAACACCGCCGACGTGGCGCGCGAGGACACCTGCGACGAGCCGGCCGGCCCAGGGTCCGGATGGCGCTTGCGATCTCCACGCCGGTCGCGTGACACTCGGGGCCCTCCATGGACGACGGACCCCGCATGAGCCACGCCACGCCCACGCTTCACGAGCGGAACCCCGGCACCGAGCTGCGCCTCGACTGGGTCGAAGACGTGCGCGTCAACCGAAGCGCCGTCGAGCGCCGCTGCGCCTCGCTCGGGGGGCGGCGCACCGTGAAGAAGGAGTGGCAGATCGCCTGGCTCCTGAAGGCCATCACCCTCATCGATCTCCCGACCCTCGCCGGGGACGACACCCCGGGAAACGTGCGACGACTGTGCGCCAAGGCGCGGCAACCCGTGCGCCGTGATCTGCTCGAGGGGCTCGGCGTCGGCGACCTGCGCATCACGACCGGCGCGGTGTGCGTCTATCACGAGCTCGTCCGGACGGCGGTCGAATCCCTCGAGGGCTCGGGGATCCCGGTCGCCGCCGTCAGCACCGGATTTCCCGCGGGATTGACGCCGCTCGACACGCGTCTCGAGGAGATCCGGCGCAGCGTCGCCGAGGGGGCGCAGGAGATCGACATCGTCATCCATCGTGCGAACGTGCTGACGAACGACTGGCGCACGCTCTACGACGAGGTCCGTGCGATGCGCGCGGCCTGCGGGCCCGCGCACATGAAGGCCATCCTCGCCACGGGCGAGCTCGCGACCCTGCGCAACGTGGCCAAGGCCTCGATGGTCTGCATGATGGCCGGCGCGGACTTCATCAAGACCTC
>CAIKNO010000226.1 GCA_903828805.1 uncultured Sandaracinus sp.
CGCAGCGTTTCGCGAACGCCGGCAAACTCGGGGTCTTCGATGGAAACGATTGCCGAGGGGATCTGCTTGACAATGTAAGCGGCAGAAATTGCGACGTAGGCGCGTTTGGCGATCTGTCGTTGCCAGCTCCCCTGGGCCATAGAGTCGAGGGTTTCCTTGGCCGTTACCTTCAGTTGTTCGACCATCTTCTTAGGCATCTCGAGATACTTGAGCATCGCGTCGAACCCGCCGCTGTTTTCGGGCTGGGCAAAACTCTCCATGTATCCGTGTAACGTCGCTGCCCACTCGTTGTATTTGAAGAGGACGTTTGCATCCGCGCCCACTTCGTCTACGGAGTCGCGCCACAGCACGAAGATGCGGCCTTCGGGGTTGCGACCCCGGGGAGCGAAAGGCACCTCTTCTAGGGGCAGCTCGTAGATCGCGTGGTAGCGAACCATCCCCGCAAAAGCCTTCTGTCGAGACGCCCTAGGGATCGACATAAGCGCGGCGACGAACACAGCCTCGGTTACGTCGGTCGTCAGCTTGCAGACCACGGTCGGGTCCGAGGTCGGCATGACGCAGCCGTAGTATCCGCAGCCGTACTCCTTCATCGTCACCCGCTCGCCGGGGCGACGGATGGGCATCCATTCTGGTCGCGGGCTCGCGGCCTCGATGCGCTCCCACAGCTTTGCGAACGAGGTATCGACCCACGGGGTATCTCTGAGCGTCACTTGCCGCACCTCCGCGCTGCCTTCGCGAGCGCACGAGCATCCTCGAGGGCCTCGGCAATCGCCGGCCCGAGTTCCTTCTTCGCCTTCACCGAGAGGTGTGGCTGCGCGCTCCTCCAAAGCTCCCCGACCTGATCGACGTGCTGCTGGTAGCCCCTCGCGCCCCTCCGCATGGACACGCACACCCGAGGGTCGTTGGGCAGGGCCTCGACCGCGGCCCGCTCGGCCGCGAGCACGCGCAGCTCGCGCTCGACCATCGCAGCGTACCGACGCTCGACCGGGGGCAGCTTCGGGTGCTTGCGCTTGAGGTATGCAGCCCCCTTGGGGGACAGCTTGCGACCCTTCACCCGGAGTTCGTCGGGCGTCGAGCGGGAGGGGCAGACCTTGGCCGCGGTGCGCTTCTTCGCCTCGGCGCGGTACTCGGCCCACGCCTTCTGGAATCGCGCCTGGGAGCGCAGTTTGCCAGGGGCGAGCTTGCCGCCCATCACGTCGAGGACCTTCTTATCGCCGGCCACGCCCGAGCGTGTCACGATCGACCCGATTGAGCGAGCACGCCCAGGTCGTTCGCTTCACGCTTTCGGGATGCCCCAGGGTGCGTGGTCCGACAAGCGGGAACGGCAGTACCAGCACGTCCTCGACTCGTGCGTCATGCGCGGCAAGCCCCTCGAGGTCTGCCGTAAGATCGCCGCCGCGACCGTGAACAAGACCCGCGCGATTCGCGGCGAGTCCAAGACGGCCGGCTGTCATTGCCCCCGGGGCACGCGCCCGCTGAAGAGCGACAAGGCGTACTGCTACGATCCCAAGACCAAGTGCAGCAAGCGGCGTAAGTGCCCGAGGAAGAAGTCGTGACCCAGTACATCGCGAGGTGGGGCGTGTGGGGGCCGCGGGAACTCGACCGCGGTGCGTTCGTCTCCATGATCGAGGCGTCGATGCCCTTGGGCTGGCGCATCCTTGAAGACCAGCTCGTCGTCGCGCCCGAGCGGGTGATGCTCGTGCCGCACCGTCTCGCTCCTGGCGACACGCCCCCAGACCCCGGCACGACTGACCTCGAGGTGCAGGGAGGGCGCTACGCCGGCTGGTGGAAGGGCTTCGCGAACTCCGAGGTGACGAAGCTGGGCGCGAGCCCGTCGATCACCGGCTACCGTGTCGCCCTCGAGGTGCCGGCTGTGCTCGATGATGCAGCGCGACGTGCTGCGAGCCGAGCGTTCAACGCGGCCCTCGCCCGGTATGAGAACGAGGGCTTCTTCGGGCACAACCCCGGGGTGACGCTGCGTGCGGTCGGCGTCCCCGACGCGGCGTATGCGGCGATCGACCGGCCCGTGAGTTCGGGCGGGTCGCGTTCGGGCCTCCTGTTCGCGGCGGGGCTCGTGGCGATCGGCGCGCTCGCGTACACCTCGTCGGAGAAGAAGTGATGCTCGCGCCCATCCCCGGTCAGCCTGGACTGTTTCGGTCGCTCCGCGGGCTCGGAGACGCGGCCACCGATGCGAAGCGATCTGCGCTCGAGGCGCGCGTGCGTCAGGTCGAGGACGAACTCCGACAGGCCCGGGAGAGTCTGCGCCCGCTGCTCGACCTCTTCCCGGGCGTGCTCGACACGCGCCGGGTCGAGAGTGCGTGGGACGTTCTCAAGAGAATCCCGCGGGCATCGCTCGTGGACACCGTCGTGCGCTTGAGCCAGGAAACGAGCGTCTCCCTCATCAAGGGGGTGCTCCTCGCGGCAGCCGATAACCTCGACCTCGCGAGGACTCTGCTCGGGATGCCCCCGCTGCGGTCGGTGACCGACGAACAGTTCACTCGGTCCATTCCGCGGATCGAACGTCTGCTCTCGACCACGTCCTCGGGGCTCGCCGCGTTGCGTCGGTACGCCGAGGAAGCGCAGTCGATCACCGAAGCCCCCGCGCGTGCGATGCGCGCGGTCGGGCTCGGCCTCCACCCGGCAATCATCGTCGCCGGCATCGTGGTCGCGGGTGTGGTGGTCTACGCACTCTACTCGCAGTTCGCGGCGATGATCGACGCGAACGCGTCGGCCATTGCGGCGTGCGTTGCGGACGCCGCGGCGGGCCGGCCGTGTACCGGCGACCAGTTCCTCGAGTACCAGCGTCGTGCGAGCGAGCGCGCAGACCGGCAGGGTCTTCTCCCCTCGATTCGTCAGGCCGCGGAGAGGGCTCAGAGCACCGCCCAGTTGCTGGTCGTTGCCGCGGCTGTCGTCGCGGTCGGCGCGCTCATCTACACCTCGGCCCCTGCCTTGCGCGTTGCGAGGTCGGAGCTGGAGGTCGAAGCTCGTGGAGCGGCCAACCGACTCCGCGCTCGGAGGACGTGATGGAAGAGACGGTCGGCAAGGGTTGGAAGACGGCAACCTACGTGCTCGGGGCCGCGGTCGTGGCCCAGTTCGTTTGGTGGGACAAGAAGTGCCCCCAGGTGCTGCGCGGGGGCTACTCGGGGATGCAGGGTCTGCGTTCAGCGAACTCCCCCGCTTCGCACAAGATGACGACTCAGTACCGTGCAGCAGCAACGCGAAAGAACGTCGCGCGGGCAGTCGCCAGAGGCAACGAGCGTGCAGCGGACGCCGCACGAGACAGGGCGCGAGCGGAGTTCAACCGACTCTACGCCGCAGCGTCCACCAACGCTGAAGCGAAGACTGTTGAGAAGGCGTACCGCTGGCTTCGGAAGTGACGAACCCTTGCCGCACTCGCACGCTGGCAGGTCGTTGAAGGTCAGCGACGGCGCAGCCGCCCGAGTTCGCGCGCCTTGACCGGCGCGCCGGCCGGCACCTGACACCGTTCAAACGATCCGCGCCACACCGAGGACTGCTCCGTCTTGACCATACCCTTGGCGTTCTTGCTCGCGGTCTGGACGATCTCGTTGAAGCCGTCCTTCGCCTTCGACCAGCACTTGCAAGCGGCCTGGGCCATATCCTGCGCGTCCTCGGGGGAGTTCACGGGGATGAGCCACCCGGGCTGATCGAGCGGGCGCTTCCAGGCGTCGTCGGAACGCTTGTACTTGACGACCTCGCCCCCGACGACGGCGCTCTTGATGAACGGCTTGCCGGTGTTCTTCGGCTGCTGCCGGCAGAGGCGCAGATATGCCTGACCCTGCCGGTAGGAAAGCTGAACCGGACAGGTCGAGCGATCGACGCTGCACGCCGAGGTCTGGGTGTTGTAGCTGAAGGGCTTGCCCCCTTGCGCCATGAACACTTCGTTCGACGTGCGGATGCGTGCTCCCTTCACGTCAGCGACGGAGCAACCTCGAGGGCCGCACGGGTCGAACCGCCGCGGCGACTGCTTGGTGCCCGAGTCGGGAGCTTTGGAGGTCTTCTTCTTCGCCACGGGTTCAGCTCCTCAATGCAGCGTGTAGTTGATGCGCTGGCCGGGACGAATCCAGCACGCGCGGCAACCGACGATGTTCTTGCCGTCGCTGTCGAGTTCAGGGCTAAGAGCGTGCCGACAGGTGTGCTTCTCGTCGTCCACAGCGTAGGTCTGGCAGTCCCAGTCATAGCCGAGCTTCTTGGCCCAGGGAGCGAGCGGCGAGGGCAGCGAGACAGCCTTCTCGACCGTTTTCATGCGCCCGGTGTTGGTGTCGCGCTCCTTGACTTTGACAACCCGCTTTCGCGAGCCGATCTGGAGGAGCCCCGAGCTTTCCTGGGCCCACAGCTTCTGCGCGAGAGCGTAGCTGGTGCTACCCTCGGCCCATCCGATTCCGAGCTTCTCCCGCGAAGGCGGGCCCTCGTTGACGTGGAAGGACGAGGGTCGGATCACGAGGTTCGACTGCTCGGCGGGCCCGTTGATCTCGTTCACCGCAGCAACACCCCAGGTGGTCGCCCAGCAGCGGGTCGGAGCCCAGAACGTAATGTCGGGAAGCCTGTTGCAGACCTCCTTGATCATGGCGAGGTGGGCTTCGCTGAAAATGTCCCCGCTGTCGTGCCAGCGGAAGAAACGCTGCTTCTTCCTCGAGCCGGGGCGCGGGCGTTCGGGCGGGTACTCCAGCTTCGCGACCTTGCCCCCGTCGAGCAAGAAGTCGGCGTTGTCGATAGCGTAGACCATAGCTTCGATCCACGCGCGGGCCTTGGGCCCGAAGGCGACACCCGTCGCGGTGCGCTTCACGTCGCTCGCCGCGTCTCGGGTCCAGATGTACCGCAGCACCTGGGCGACCTGTACGCCTCCGGTCGCGTACTGCCCGCCCTCGGCGTAGCAGAACTGGCAGATCGCTTGGTACAGGCGCACGGGCTCGCCCGTCACCGCGGTGACAGCTCGCTGCCCTGCCTGGAGATTGCTCAGAGGGACGATGGACTGTCCACCCTTCGCTCCGGGGCAGGAACCGCCCGTCTCGATGGGGCCCGCGGGAAGCGAGAAAGAGGGACAGCCCATCTTCGTCGTCCACGAGAGGACCTCGACCTGTTTCGCGCTCGGGGTCGCGGGCGGCGACCACGCCGCGGTCGTGTTGCCCTCGCGCCAGTCGTCCACCACGTCGGTGGGCTCGCCGTTCTCGTCCAGAATGACGATGAACACCGAGTTCGGGTCGCCGCCGCTCAGAGAGCGGGCCTGGACCCGGAACCGCTTGTTCTGCATCGAGCGCAGCACGGCGCTTCGGATCCAAGTCGTGGACACGAGTTCGGCGTGGCTCTGATTCAGCGCAGCCTGTACGTCCACTAACTGCAACAGGCTGAACTCGGCCGGCCGGGTCTGGAGAACCAGATCGGTCGTCGGCGTCTCGGCCGGATCGTCCTGTCGCTCTTGGAACGGAAGTACGCGCGCCATGCGCCCGATCTTGGCACCCCCTTGGCCCCTGTCACGTTCGCACGCTATGGTCGCGGCATGAGAAACCACATTGTGGCAACGGCGGCTGTCGTTTTCGCGCTCGTCGCGAGTTCGGCAGCGGTCGCGGATGGTCCTCGTGCGTCCGAGCAGCTCGCTCTGGCGCGCCTGTGCGCGAGCGAGGCGGGCTTCCCCGAGCGTCGTGAGGAGGGAGGGTGGCGCTTCTACGATGACTGCCCTGCGATCCTTTCGGTGTTGAGGTTCGGCGGGCAGCAGATGGATATGACGTGGCTCGGCTTCGCTCGAGCGTATAGCCGGCGGGTCATGGGGCAGACGATCACAGGCCCTCGAGCGTGGGTCGCCCACCTCCAGGCTGACGGGTCCGAGCCCTCGGGCTGGCCGACGACGACGCTCATCCCGCAACGCGACGGCACGGCGCTCGTGCGCCCGCACGCCCCGTGGCGCGCGTACCGCGAGGCGTGGCGTGCGCTCTACGAACACGCGGGACAGGTGCTCCGCGGCGAGGTTGTCGCGCCATGCGAGGGCCCCGTGAGTGACTGGGGGGGCTCGATGGACCGGCAGCGTGCCGAGAGGATCGGCCTCATCCCCGTCGTGTGCGGGACGACGCAGAACGACTTTTATCTTCGGCCCTCGTGGGCCGCGAACCCGGACTGAAGGAGCGAAGGGGGATGGTGACCTACGTCTACGAATGCCCGACGTGCGGGCAGCAGTTTGAAGCGCGGCAGAAGATGAGTGAGCCCGCACTCATCAACTGCCGCACCGAGGGGTGCGAGGGCGCGCCGAGGAGGGTCATCCTGCCCTCGGTGTTCGTTCTGAAGGGCAAGGGCTGGTTCAAAGATGGGTATTGAAACGATCTATGCGTTCACGAGCTACGGGAACGACTCGATCGCCCTGATCCAGCACCTCCACGAGACTCGCAAGGGGGCGAAGGTCTACACGGTCTACTCCGACACGGGATGGGCCGCGCCGGAATGGATCGCGAGGGTGGAGAGGGCCGAGGAACTCGCGCGGTCCTACTCGTTTGAGCCGGTGAGGATACCCTCCGAGGGGTTCGTGCCGCTGGCGATCCGAAAGAAGGGCTTCCCCCGCAACGGGATGCAGTTCTGCACGACCGAGTTGAAGGTGCTGCCGGCGCAACGGTGGCTCGACTCGGTGGACCCAGACCGAGAAGGAACGTGCGCTGTGGGAGTACGTCGCGAGGAGAGCCGTGCGCGGGCGCTCTGGCCGGAATGGACCGAGGATTCGGACAAGCACGGCGGCAGACCTCTATGGGCCCCGCTCGTTCGCGTCACGACCGAGCAGCGGGATGCGATGATCCGTCGCGCCGGCCTGGAGCCCCTGCCTCACCGCTCGCGGGAGTGCTCGCCTTGCATCAACAGCAACCGCGCCGATCTCCGAGAACTTTCGGACGAGCGTGTCGAGCAGATCGCCACCCTTGAAGCCCAGATGGGGTGGACTTCCGAGGGCAAGCCACGCACGCTTTTCCGGCCCTACCGGCACCAGGGTGCGGTGGGGATCCGAGAGGTGGTCAGGTGGGCGCACTCCGAGCGAGGGGCCTACGATCCTGACACCTCCGGGTGCGACAGCGGGTTCTGCGGAGGGTGATCATGCGCGTCAACGTCTACCGAAACCTCTCGCCCCAGTACAAGGGGCAGCGCGCGTGGTCGCTCATGGCCCAGGAAGGCCCGAGCAAAGGCAAGGTCATTGACATTGTCGATGCGGTGATCTTGAAGGACGTGACGTTCGTCGTGCGCGAAGGTGGCCGGCAGCGAGTCCTGCGGGACAAGCAGAAGAACGTCCACGCATTCGTCCAGGGGGACCTCGTCAAGACGTTCCCGCTGAACACCCTCAAGAAGACGGCGACCGGCACCGCGCTCGCCCCAGGCAAGGACGCGAGCGTTCGGGTCAGCTATGACCCCTACCACGCCGGCTACTTCTTTCGAGAGGACACCGGAAGGGCCGTCGCGGACGCCCCGCTCGTCGTCGTCGCGCCCGCTGGCGTGTATGCGGCGAAGCCCTCGGTCCTCCGCGGGTTCGCCGGCCTCGGCGCGCTCCTCGGGGAGTGGCCCACCGAGGTCGATCCCGATCGCTGGAACGGCTGACCCGTCAGTCGGACAGCACGAGCTTCGTCCCGTGCTGAACGACCTCGCGCGGGTTGCGCGTGCAGCCGTACTGCCAGGGCTCCCATGCCTCGAGCACGTCTGCGACGACGCCACCCTTTGCAACGCGGGCTTTCGCGAGGATGCGCTCCGCGACGGTGAGGGGGCTTCCGTTGCGGAGCCCGATCAAGATCGCCCGCGCACGCCTCTGCGGCAGTCCGTAGTCGTGGGCCTGGAGCTGGAGAGCGGCCATGCGGTAGCCGCGGAACGCTTTCATGTACGCGGGCAGGAACTTGCCGCCCTCATGGGAGAAGAGTTCGCGTGCGTTCTCGAGGAAGAAGGCTTCGGGCTGTATTTCCGCGATGATGCGGGGCATCGAAGAGCACTTGTCGCGGGGGTCGAGGACGCCTCCGCGGGTCCCGCCCGAGGAGTAGGGCTGGCATGGCGGGCCTCCTGCGAGGAGTCCGATCTGCCCCTTGATTCGGGACCATTCAATGTCGTCCACGTCGGAGCACAGCACGCGATTCGGGGGGAACTGGTGCTTGAGGGCGAGGCACGCGACGGGCCAGTTATCGACCAAGGTCACCACGTCGAAGCCCGCGGCTTTGAGGCCGAGGGCAGACCCGCCCCCGCCAGCGAACAGTTCGACTGCGTTGCGCTTGGTGATGGAGGGCTTGATCGCCGCGGCGATAACCTCCGAGATCTTAGGCGAGAGCGCGTTGCCGGCGAGTTCGATGCGCTTGGACTCGGGCACGACGCCTCTCAGCCAGCTCGGGTCGAACCCTTGGACCGCGACGACCTCGTCCCCGGTGAGGGCTCGGATCTTCTTGCCGTTCGCGGAGACGACGAACCGCTCCTGCGGCGAGCTGGACCAGCTCTTGAGCACGGTGCTCGAGGGCAGGGGCTCGCATTGCGGCTTGTGGTTGGGGTCGAGGGCGGTACGTTCGGTCCACTTGGGCATCAGACGTTCCCGGTGCTCTTTTGCGGGGGCGGCAGGGACACGAAGCGGTCGCGATCTCGGACTGGCAGCAGCGACACCAACGCGCTGATCTGCTGACGTGCTTGGGCCAGCTCCGAGATCGCACGATCAAACTGGCCCTGCACCTCGGTTAGCTGGCGAACGAAGTCGGCGCTGCGCTTCTCGCACTCGGCCACCTCGTTTCGCAACTCGTCGATGCGCTTGTCCTGCGCGTCCAGACGCTCTCGCAGTTGCGGAAC
>CAIKNO010000227.1 GCA_903828805.1 uncultured Sandaracinus sp.
CTCGCCTGCCCCACCGATCGTTTCATCGCGTCGGGCACGCTCTGTCGCAGCGCCTCGGGGGTGTGCGACGTGGCGGAGTCCTGCACGGGCTCGGCGGCGGCGTGCCCGACCGACGGGTTCGTCGTCGCCGGCACCGGGTGCCGGGCGTCGGCGGGCGAGTGCGACGCCGCCGAGGCGTGCACCGGCTCGGCGGCCTCGTGTCCGGCCGATGGACGGCTGGCCGCGGGGACGACGTGCCGCGCCGCGGGCGGCGCCTGCGATGCGGCGGAAGCGTGCGATGGCATCGCGCTCACCTGTCCGGTGGACCGCCTGTCGACGGCGGGCACGACGTGCCGCGCCGCGTCGGACCTCTGCGACGCGGTCGAGGCCTGCAGCGGCACGACCGCCGCGTGTCCGCCCGACGGGCGCTCTCCGTTCGGCACCGTGTGCCGCGCGTCGGCGGGCGGTTGCGACGTCGGCGAGGTGTGCTCCGGCTCGAGCACGGCGTGCCCGGCCGATCAGTTCTCGCTGCCGGGCACGCTCTGCCGCGCCGCCTCGGGGAGCTGCGACGTCGGCGAGTCCTGCACGGGCGTGGCGGCGGCCTGCCCGGCCGACGCGTTCGTCGCGGTCGGGACCGAGTGCCGCGCGTCTCTCGGGGCGTGCGATCCCTCGGAGGCCTGCACCGGCACGCTCGGCGCGTGTCCTTCGGACGCCCGCGCGGTCGCGGGCACGACGTGCCGCGCCTCGATCGGCGCGTGCGATCCCGCGGAGCGTTGTGACGGCGCGGCGGTGGCGTGCCCGTCCGATGCGCTCGCGACGGCGGGCACGACGTGTCGCCCGGCCGTGGCCGGCGGCTGCGACGTCGCCGAGACCTGCAACGGGGCCAGCGGGTTCTGTCCGGGCGACGCGGTGGCGGCGTTCGGCGTGACCTGCCGGTCCTCCGCCGGCGTCTGCGACGAGCAGGAGATCTGCGACGGCCTGGCGTCGGCCTGTCCGAGCGACGGCTTCCGGCCCGCCGGCCTGCGCTGCCGCGCGGCCTCGGGGCTCTGCGATGCCGAGGAGGCGTGCACCGGCTCGGCGGCCTCGTGTCCCGCGGACGGCTTCTCCCCTGCGGGCACGGCGTGCCGCACCTCGACGGGCGGCTGCGATCCCGCCGAAGCCTGCAGCGGCGCGTCGGGCTCGTGTCCCGCGGATGCGCTCGCGTCCGCCGGCACCGTGTGCCGCGCGCCCGCGGGCGGCTGCGACCTGGCCGAGGCGTGCGATGGGGCCGATCGCGACTGCCCGTCGGACGCCCGTGCCGCCGCGGGCACCACATGCCGGGCGGCCGCGGGCGCGTGCGACGTGTCCGAGGTCTGCGCGGGCACCGGCGTCGATTGCCCGGTGGACGCGTTCGCGGGCGCCGGGACGGTCTGCCAGGACGCCGTCGGTCCCTGCGACGTGGCGGAGTCGTGCACGGGGGCGGCCGCGGCGTGCCCGGCCGATGCGGCGCAGCCCGAGGGCACCGCGTGCGGGCCGGTGCTCAGCGCGTGTGCGGCCTACGAGTGCCGCGGCACCGTCGGAGGCGCGGCCACCTGCTCGGTGGTGCCGGCCGCGGCGGGCGTGTCGTGCCGGGCCTCGATCGGCGAGTGCGATGCCGAGGAGCGCTGCGACGGAGTGTCGACGGAGTGCCCGGGCGACGCCGCCCAGCCGAGCGGCACCGCGTGCGGTCCGGCCCCGACGGTGCCCTGCGATGCCCCCGACCGCTGCGCCGGCTCGGTCGGTGCGCTGGCTGTCTGCGTGCCGCAGATCGCGACGACCACGACGGTGTGCCGAGCCGCCGCGAGCGGCTGTGACGCGCCCGAGTACTGCGACGGCGCCACGCTCGTGTGCCCGCCCGACGTGATCGCACCGGCCGGGTTCGCGTGCCGGCCGTCCCAGGGCGCGTGTGACGTGGACGAGATCTGCGACGGATTGACCGGCGCGTGTCCGGCCGACGTCGTGCTCGCGGCGGGCGCCGTGTGCCGCCCCGCGTCGAACGCCTGTGACGTGCAGGAGGTGTGTGCCGGGGGCACGCCGCTCTGTCCGCTCGACGCCTTCCTGCCCGAGGGCACCGCGTGCGGTACGCCCTCGTCCGGGCCCTGCGACCTGCCGGACGTGTGTGTGGTGCGCAACGCGGGGACCGAGCTCGCGTTCGGGTTCTGCGACCTGCGGATCCGGGCGCGGGGAGACGTGTGTCGACCGGGCAACGCGTGTGACCCGGCGGAGGCCTGCAACGGGCTCGACCTCGCATGCCCGGAGGACGTGGTCCTGCCGGAGTTCTCGTCGTGCGACGACGGGCTCGGCTGCAACGGCGCCGACCTCTGCACCGCTGGCTCGTGCGCGCACAGCATCACCGTCGACTGCGACGACTTGAACGTGTGCACGGCGGACTCGTGCGCCGATCCGGCGGGCTGCGTCCACACGCCGATCGCCGACTGCTGCACGCTCGACTCGATGTGCGACGACGGGATGCCGTGCACCACGGACTCGTGCCCGACGCCCGGCGGCACCTGCCAGCACACGCCGACCCTCGGCTGCTGCATGGCGAACGCGGACTGCAGCGACGGCCAGGTGTGCACCGCCGACGTCTGCAACACCTCCGACGGCACCTGCGCCTCGACCCCTGTCGCCGACTGCTGCATCGAGGACGCCAGCTGCGACGACGGGGACGATTGCACGCGGGACCGCTGCCCGAGTCCGGGCGCCACGTGCGAGCACTTCTTCGTGACCGGCTGCGGCGGGCCCGACGCAGGGATCGATCCGGACGGCGGGGCCCCGCTCGACGGAGCTGTCGACGCCGACGGCGGGGTCGACCGCGACGGCGCGACCGAGCCCGACGCCGCGCTCGACGGCGGCGAGGTCGATGCCGGCGGCGGCGAGGAGCCCGCGCCCGGGTGCGCGTGCGCCGTGCCCGGCGGACGACCTGCGGCCCGCATGCCGTGGAGCCTCCTCGGACTGCTGGTCGTCGGCCTGGTCACCCGTCGGTCACGGCGGCGGGTCCAGCGCACCGGGTCCGGGCGCTGAGTCCGGAGCGTCGGCCCCGCCCTCACCGCGCCCCGCGGCGCGCTCGATCGCCCACGGCGGGCGTGGGCGCGCGCGGCCGCGCTTCACTTGACAGGCCCGCAGCCCCGGGCGTCTACTTTTCCATGGTCATCGACTGGCTTTTGCCCCTGGCACGCCCGGCCCGCGCCGGTCTCGTCGCACGCCGTGGATGGCTCGCGTGCATGCTCTCGGTCTCGCTCGGTGCCCCCGCCACAGGGTGCGGGGAGGGCGACCCGCCCGTCATCCCCGAGCGCGACGCGGGGATGCGCCAGGACGCCGGCCCGCGAGACGCAGGGCCACGGGTCGACGGTGCGGTCGACCTCGACGGTGCGGTCGACCTCGACGGTGCGGTCGACCTCGACGGTGCGGTCGACCTCGATGGTGCGGTCGACCTCGACGGAAGCGTGCCGATGCCGGGGTGCCGCATCGACGGGACCGTGCTGCCGCTCGCGATGGACCGCCGCGACCCCTTCGAGCGGGCCGTCGCCGTCGTGTACTCGGGCGAGGCGTTCTGGTTCGCGTGGGCGGAGTCCGCGGGCGCCGTGGCCCGCATCCGGATGTACCGCCTGCCCGCCGCGGGCGGCGACGGCACGATCATCGACGTGACGCCCGACGGCTACCGACACCGGGAGCCGGTCCTGACCCCCACCGCGGGCGGTGGCGTGCTCGTCGCATGGATCGACAACGGCGGCGCCGGCTTCCAGCTCTCGGGGCGGCTCTATGCGCCGGACGGCACGCCGGTCACCGCCGCCGTCCCGTGGACCGCCGAGCCGGTCGCGCACGACTCCCCCTCGCTCACGCGAGCAGGCGGCACGTGGCTGACCTCGTGGGTCGAGTCCGACGCGAGCGGCGGGGTCCGCACCGTCTCGACCCGCGCCATCGGCGCCCTCGCGGTGCCTTCGGCGCCCGCGATCTCCCTCGCGTCCGCGACGGCCGGGACGCTCTCGGCCCAGCTCGCGTCCCTCGACACCCGCTCGGTGCTCGGCTGGAGCCTGCTGATGGGCGACGCCCACGTGCAGCTCACCTCGGCCAGCGGCACGCTCCTCGGCGATCCTGCGCTCTTGACCTCCGAGCACAACGGGGACGGCAGCCTCGCGCTCACCACCACCGGCAGCCGGGGCCTCGCGGCGTTCGGCGTGCGGGTCGCGGGGTTCCGGCCCGAGATCCGCGTCCGCTCGTTCGAGCTCGTCGGCGCGGGCATGCCGATGGAGCAGCTGCGCCTCGGCAGCGAGCGCATCGTCACCGAGTCGCCCACGCAAGGGATCCAGCCGACCGTGGCGCCGTTTGGCATGGGCTACCTCGTGGCCTTCCGTGCCCTGCCCGATTTCCCCACCG
The DNA here is from genome assembly GCA_903828805.1 of uncultured Sandaracinus sp. Taxonomy (GTDB): domain Bacteria; phylum Myxococcota_A; class Polyangia; order Polyangiales; family Sandaracinaceae; genus Sandaracinus. Next base: position 4,375 of record CAIKNO010000227.1, read on the forward strand.
GCACGCTCACGACGCCCACGGTTCGCCTCTCGTACGCGGCCGTGTCGGGGCCGGCGGTCCCGCTCCTCGACGTCGCCGTCACCACGCAGGCCGGCGGCGGGCTCCGGATGGCGACCTCGCCCGACGGCCGCATCGCCCTCACCTGGGCCGACCTCGAGGGGCCGGCCATCGTTCTCCACGCCGCGAGGATCCTGTGCGATTGAGCCCTCGAATCCGATTCTTCTCGGTGGTGCTGGCGTCCGCCTCGGCCCTCTCGCTCGCGGGTTGCGAGGCGTCGGTGCCGCCGCTGAGCGTGGACGCCTCGTTCGCCCGGCCCGACGCGGGACGCCGCGACGGCGGTCCCCCGATGGACGCGGCGGGGTTCCCCCTCGACGCGGGCGGCGCCGACGCCGGGCTCCGCGACGGCGCGTCGAACGACGTGCTCGACCCGATGCTCATGCCGGGCGAGATGTTCGACGCGAGCCCCTACGACGCCGGCCCTCCCTTCGAACTGCCCGACGGCGGTCCGCTGCCCGACGCCGGCGAGCGCTCTTGCCTCGACCCGGTGACGGGGATGGCCGACGCCTGTCTCTGCCCGCCGCTCGCGTACCGCTGCGGCGCCGGGATGCCCGATTGCCCGCTCGGCACGACCTGCGTCGACACGCGCTGCGGCAGCTCGTACTGCCTTCCGTCCGGGACGCTCTGCGAGGGCGACCGCGATTGCGCCCCGGGCGCGCGATGCTCGGCTGTCTACGGCGGCTTGAACTGCGTCCAGCCCGGAGGGGGCTGCGTGGATTCCCGCGACTGCCCCGACGGCTTCGCGTGCGAGGGCGACCCCGGCGGCCCGCGCGATTGCGTCGATCGCCGCATCCCCTGCGATTATGCGGTGGGCTGTCCTTACGGGTTCTTCTGCGAGGTCATCGAGGGGGCCCGCGCGTTCTGCGCCCGGGCGTACGCGCACTGCGACCGCGAGGGGGCGTGCTTCGGGCGCACCTGCAGCGATCTCGACGGCGATGCGCTCCGGGAGTGCTCGTTCGCGTCGGTGGCGTGCGATGCCTGCGCGCCCGGGACCGTCTGCGGCCTGGCCCCGATGGATCTCGCGATGGAGTGCGGTGATCACGGACCCTGCCACTCCGATGGGGGGTGCCCCACCGGGCGCGTGTGCGTCGACCTCTGGGGCGACGGCACCCGCACCTGCGAGCCGCCGGGCGCGACCTGCGGCCCCGGGACGTGTCCCGCCCGGCAGATCTGCGCGACCCCGCTCTCGGGGGGTCCGCCCCGATGCCTCGATGGGCGATGACGGGCTCGCCGCCCCGGCGAGACCGGGGTGGGGCGACGTCGGAACGGTTCGTTCGCCCCGTCGCCCGTGCGGCGAGACCGGGGTGGGGC
>CAIKNO010000228.1 GCA_903828805.1 uncultured Sandaracinus sp.
CTACAACTGGGAGCTCGGCCCCTTCGAGACCTGGGACGCCCTCGGGTTCGCCGCCACCGTCGAGCGCATGAAGGCCGATGGCCTCGCGCTGCCCGCGTGGGTCCTCGCGATGCAGCAGGCTGGCGCGGCCGGCTTCTACCGGGCCGATGGCGCAGTGTGGGACGCGGCAAGCGGCGCGTACGTCGCGCGGCCGAAGGACCCCCGCGAGGCGACGGCGCGCGCGATGCGTCAGGGCGGCTCGCCGGTGCTGTCGAACGGCAGCGCGGAGGCGTGGGACCTCGGGGACGGGGTGCTCGGCGTCACGTTCAAGAGCAAGGCGAACAGCATCGATCCGGACGTGATCGCGATGCTGCACGAGGCGAGCGCGAAGGCCGAGGACGAGTTCCGCGCGATGGTCCTCGTCAACGAGGGCGAGCATTTCTGCGTCGGCGCGAACCTGTTCGGGGTCGTCATGGCCGCCGGGCAGGGGCAGTGGGAACAGCTGCGCACGATGATCAAGGGCTACCAGTCCGCGACCCAGCGGATGAAGTACGCCGGCGTGCCCGTCGTCGCCGCCCCCTACGGCATGACGCTCGGTGGCGGGCTCGAGCTCTGCTTCGGGTGCGACGCGGTGCAGGCCGCGGCCGAGACCTACTCCGGCCTCGTCGAGGTCGCCGTCGGGCTCATCCCCGGCGGCGCCGGCACGATGAACATGCTCTGGCGTGCGCTCGAGGGCGTGCCTCAGGGCGCGACGGTCGACACCTCGGCCCTCGTCACCCAGGTGTTCAAGAACATCGCCCTCGCGAACGTCGCCACCAGCGCCGTCGAGGCCCAGCACTTCGGCTACTTCCGCAAGACCGACGGCGTGTCGTTCGACCGCGCGCGTCAGGTCCACGAGGCCAAGCAGCGCGCGATCGGCATGGCCGAGAGCGGCTACCACGCGCCGACGCCGCGCGCGTTCGTCCTGCCGGGCGACAGCGGCATCGCGACGCTGAACATGATGGTCGACGCGCTCCACGCGGGCGGGCTCGCGAGCGAGCACGACGCGAAGATCGCGCGGAAGCTCGCCGAGGTGCTCTGCGGCGGCCGCTCCGGCGCCACCCACGAGGTGACCGAGCAGGAGATCCTCGACCTCGAGTGCGAGGCGTTCCTGAGCCTCTGCGGCGAACCCAAGTCGCAGGAGCGCATGCAGTACATGCTCATGAACAACAAGCCCCTGCGGAACTGATGGCCGGCGGGGCACGCGCGCCGCTCGCGGCCGCCGCGGCCCTCGCCCTCTGGGCCTGCGCGCCGTCGGCGACCGCGCAGGCCCAGGACGACGCCATCACGCGGGCGCGCGAGGCGCTCCGCGACGGCCACGCCGCGCACGCGGTGGCGCTGCTGGAGGCCGCGCAGCAGACGAGCACCGAGCCGCGCCTGGAGCTCGAGCTCTCGATCGCGTGCGAGCAAGCGGGGCGAAGGCGGGACGCCGCCGCGCACCTCGCCATCTACCTCGACGCCGAGTCCAACCTCTCGGACGACGTGCGGGCGACCCTCGAGGGGCAGCTGCAGGACCTGCGGGCGCGCCTCGAGCCTGCGCCCTCCCGCGGCGTGTGGTCGGACCCGGCGATGCCCGTGGTGGGCTGGACGCTGCTCGGCGGCGGCATCGCGGGGCTCTTAACCTTCCTCGGGGGCACGGGCGCGGCGCTCGCGTTCGAGGGCGCGCTCGACGAGCCGTGCCGGATGGCGCGAAGCCTCTGCGCCCCGGGAGAACGGGCGGAGATCGACACCGCGTGGACCGCGGCGTGGGCGGGCCTTGCGGCCGGCGTGCCGCTCGCGGCGCTCGGCGCGGCGTTCCTCGCGCTCGCCGGTCAGGCCGAGGAGGGCAGCAGCCGCAGCCTGCCCCCCGAGCTCGATCCGACGCAGGGCCGCCCCCTCTCGATGGCGCCGTGGACCACGCCCGACGGAGCAGGGCTCCGCGTGGGCGGGTCGTTCTGAGCGGAGCGCCCCCGGGCGTGCTCCTTCCGCGAAGGCCACCGCGTGCCGAGGCCACGCGCATCGGTGCAGGGTGGCGGGGCCGCGTCAGGCACAACACGTCGAAGATGGCGCTGAACGCAACGATTCGGCACCGATGTCTGCGACCCGTTTGATGCGACCCGTTGAAGCGACCAGCCCATACCGGTAGGCTTTCATCGCCCGTATGACACGCGTCCTCCTATGCCTATCGGTCGCGGTGCTTCTGAGCGCGTGCGGTGGCAGCGCGGACCTGGCGGTGGACCTCCGAACCGACCTGGTTCCCGGGCTCGAGTTCGACGCGGTGACGGTGCGGCTCGATGAAGCCGAGCCCCGCGAGGTTGCGGTGTCGGTCGGCGAGGACTTCGACCGCGGCCGACGGGTGGCGGAATTTCCAAATGTCGCCACGGGTGACCGCAGGGTCCGCGTCGAGCTCGTGCAGCGAGGCGCGGTGGTGCTCGCCCGTCGGGTCGCGGTGCGCGTCGAGACGCGGATCGCGGTGACCGTCGTGATCACCCGGGACTGCCGCGGGGTCACGTGCCCCGGGGATGGGAGCGCGAGCGCGACCGAGTGCCTGAGCGGCGCGTGCGTCGAGCCGGGGTGCACGCCCGAGACCCCTGAGGCCTGCGGTCCTCCGACCTGCACGTCCGACGCGGAGTGCCGCCCGACCAGAGCATGCGTCACTGCGACCTGTGCGGCGGGCGCGTGCCTGCAGTTGCCCGAGGACACCCGCTGTGCCGCGGACGAGATGTGCTCCCCCGCGGACGGCTGCGTCCCGCGCACGGGTGGCCATGACGGCGGCGTCGATGGCGGCGTCGACGCCGGGACGCGGGTGCCCTCGGAGGCGGTGTTCCAATCCGTCGGCGGCGGCGAAGCCACCAGCGCCGGTCATCGGGTGCGCGTGATGCTGGGCGCGCCGCAGCCCGCGGGCTCGGCTGCCGACGGAATCCGCCGGGTGATGCTGGGTCCGGCGGCCGCCGGTCGCTGACGCGTTCGATGCACGTCCCGCCGCGTGGCCGGGGGGAGCGAGGAAGACATGAACCGCATGCTCTGGATCTGTTCGCTGCTCGCCGTGCTCCTGCACCTGGGGCCCTCCCCAGCGCGAGCGCAGGTCCCTGCGTTCATGCCCCTGCAGGGCTTCCTGACCGACACCGCCGGTGCCCCTATCACCGGCGCGACCGATGTGACGGTCTCGTTCTACAGCGTCGACGTGGCGGGTGCGTCCCTGCATACCGAGTCCCAGACCGTCGAGGTGCAGGACGGCTACTTCACCCTCTACGTCGGTGACGTGACCCCCCTCGACGCGACCCTCTTTCGCGACCAGCGAACGCTCTTCGTCGGCCTGCAGCTTCCGGGCGAGGCCGAGATGACCCCGCGCTTCCAGCTCGGCACCGTGCCCTACGCGGGCTTTGCCGCATTCGCCGGCGCGGTCTCGTTCGACGACGTCACAGACATCCCTGCGGGCCTCCTCGACGGCGACGACGTCGGCCCGACCTACGGGGCAGGCGAGGGCATCACCATCACCGGAACCTCCATCGCCGTCGACCGCGCGACGACCCAGGCCCGCGTGTCGGGTGCGTGCGCCGCTGGTTCGGCGATTCGAGCCATCGAACCCGACGGCACTGTCACTTGCGAGACCGACGATGTCGGCGCGGCGGGAACGACGTACGTCCCCGGCCTCGGGCTCACCCTGACAGGCAGCACCTTCGCGGTGGACCCAGCGGCGGTGCAGACCCGGATCGGCGGCAGCTGCCCCGTGGGTCAGTCGATTCGAGCGATCACCGCAGGCGGATCAGTCACCTGCGAGGTGGATGACGACCTCGACACCACCTATGGAGCAGGCCCCGGCCTGAGACTGGTCGGAACCACGTTCGCGGCAGACACGGGCGTATTGCAGAGCCGTGTGGCGGGAGTGTGCGGCTCCGGCCAAGCCATCACGGCCATCGGCGCGGACGGATCCGTCACGTGCATCGCGACCGGTACCCTCTACGCCGCCGGCGTCGGACTTCGACTGGTCGGAACGACATTCGAGGCTGACCTCGCCTACGTCCAGCGCCGCGTCACCGGGAGCTGCCCCGGCGGTTCGATCACCGCCATCGGTGCCGATGGCACCGTCACGTGCGCGGCAGCCATCTGCGCCGGAACGGCGTCCACGCTCTGCGGCCTCTCATGCGTCGACACCACGACCGACGAGGCGCACTGCGGGGGCTGCGGAATCTCGTGCCCCGCTGGTCACACGTGCTCGGGCGGTGCATGCAGCCCACCCGTCGTGGAGGTCGTGACGGGCACTGAGCACACTTGCGCGCGGCGGAGCGACGGGCGGGTCTATTGCTGGGGACAGAATGTGCGCGGTGAACTCGGAGACGGGCGCACGGGCGGCATCCAGACTCGCCCCACCCTGGTCGCTGGGCTGACCGACGCGGTCCAACTCGCAGCGGGCTCTCAATACACCTGCGCGCTTCGGAGCGGCGGACAGGTGGCGTGCTGGGGTTGGAACGACGGGGGAGCGCTGGGAGACGGCAGCACGATCGACCGACTCACTCCCACGATGGTCAGCGGTCTCACGGACGCCGTCGAGATCGACGCGATGTACCGGCACACATGTGCACGTCGACGCACCGGGCAGGTCGTGTGCTGGGGAAACGGTGGACTCGGGCGACTCGGGAACGGGCTCACAGCCAACCGCACCACACCCACCCTGGTGACCGGCATCACGGATGCAGTCGAAGTGTCGACGGGCGTGTTTCACACCTGCGTGCGCCGCGCCGCCGGCGGCCTCGCCTGCTGGGGCTACAACGAGTTCGGGCAGCTTGGCGATGGAAGCAACACGGACCGGCTCGCTCCTGTCGATGTCCCGGGAGTTGCGGGCGCAAGCCAGGTCAGCGCCGGCGGCAATCACACCTGCGCGAGGTTCAGCACGGGGACAGTGCTCTGCTGGGGCACCGGCGGCGTGCTTGGGGACGGTTCGAGCACGATGAGGATGACTCCGACGCCGGTGGTCGACCTGACCGACGCCGTGGACCTGTCCGCGGGCCCCAACGACACGTGCGCGCGACGGAGTGGCGGAAGCTGGACCTGCTGGGGCACCAACCTGCACGGTGAACACGGGAACGGAACGACCTACCGGAGCATGTCGCCCCTCGAGTTGCCTGGCTCCGCCGATTTCACCCTGCTCCGACTCGGCGGTCGTCACGCGTGTGCCCGAACCGCCGGAAGCGGGCTCGTGTGCTGGGGCGACAACGGCGTCGGGCAGCTCGGGGCCGGCACGTCCGAGAACCGATACTTTGCCACCCCGGTGATTGGACTGTGAGCGCGGGCCCGAACGCGCCCCTCGCCACGGCGCGTCGGAGTTGCCCACCCCCGGACGCGCGCGGTACATGCCCTGCACGATGCGTCGCGCCCGAGCCCATCCGGCCCTTCAGACGCTCGTCGCGCTGTTCGCCGCGCTCGGGTGCGGCCCCGCCGACGGTCCCTCACGGCGCGCTGCCGACCCGGCGCCTTCGCCCGTCGCCCCGCCCGCTCCGCGTCCTTCCGGGGAGGCGTCCGACGTGCAGCCGGCGCCCGCCGAGGACGTCACGCCGCCCGCGTCGCCCGAACCCCCGCCGGCCGCGCCCGCCGACGTGGCGGCCCCGCCCGCCGACGCGGTCCGCACCCCGAGCGGCCTCGCGTTCCGCGTGCTCTTGCCCGGCCACGGGGACGAGCACCCCGGGCCCGAGGACGCGGTCCTCGTCCACTACACCGCATGGACGACTGACGGAGCGCTCTTCGAGACGACCCGCGACCGCGGCGCCGAGGCCCACTTTCCGTACGGTCGGGGCGAGCCCGCGGGGTTTCCGATGGCGCGCGTCATCGCCGGGTGGCGCGAGGGCTTGCCGGCCATGAGGATCGGCGAACGCAGGCTCTTCTGGGTGCCCCCTGCCCTCGCGTACGAGGGACAGCCGGGACGGCCCCAGGGCATGCTCGTGTTCGACGTCGAGCTGCTCGCGGTCACCCCCGCCCCCAGGACCCCCGACGCGCTGAGCGCGCCGCCCGACGCCGTCCGGAGCCCCTCGGGCCTCGCGTGGACGGTCCTGCGACCGGGACGGAGCGACACGCCGACCGCCGGACGCACGGGCGTCCGCATGCACTACAGCGCGTGGACCGCGGACGGGCAGCCCTACGACAGCTCGGTCCCGAGCGGCATCCCGCGCACGGTGCGCCTCGACTCGATCGCCGCGGGGCTCGCCGAGGCGCTGCGCTCGATGTCCGTCGCCGAGCGGAGGCGGGTCTGGCTCCCCGAGGCCCTCGCCTACCCCCACGGCGGCGGGCCGCGGGGCGCGATGATCTACGACCTCGAGCTCGTCGGCCTCCTCGACTGAGCGCGGCGCGGACACGCGTTTTCGGCCGGAACAAGGTGGCCCTGCGCGCCTTCGGACCACGAACGCACACGCCGCCCCTTCGTGGTCATCCAGGCTCCCCACGGTGTACCTTCCGCGGATGTCGCTCCTCCGCGCCGGCGTGCGTTCGCTCGGACTCGCCCTCCTGCTCGCGTGCGGGGTTCCGTCCGGCACCGCGCACGCCCGCCCCGGCATGCACACGCTGAGGCTCGAGGCGACGTTCGCCGCCTTCGTGGCGGAGCCAGCCACCTCGCGGTTCGGAGTCGGGGGCGGCGGCGCGCTCTCGTACGAGTTCCGGCCCGTGCCCCTGCTCGGCCTCGAGGCCCGGTACGGGGCCCTCTTCTTCGCGCCCGCAGGGGAACCCGAGTTCGGCGGCTACCACGCGCCCGGGCTCGGCGTCCGGGTCCACCCGCTGCCCGACCTCGAGCTCGGCGACCTCTGGGTCGGCGCGACAGCCGACCTCGTGATGACGGGGCAGCTGGCGCGACCAGGGGTCTCGGCGGGCCTCGGGTTCGAGTTCGAGCTGGCGTCCTTCGCACGGCTCGGTCCCTTCGCCCGCTTCCACTGGGTGATGCAGCCGGACGACGACGCCCTCGGCCCCGACGACGCGAGCTTCGTCTCGTTCGGCGTCTCCGGCGCGTTCCTCGGCGAGCCCGCGGCGAGCGCGGCGCTGCCCCCCGACGCCGACGGCGACGGTGTCCCCGATGCGAACGACCGATGCCCCGGCGAGCCCGAGGACCGCGACGGCATCGAGGACGACGACGGATGCCCCGACCTCGATGACGCCGACGACGACGGCGTCCCCGATGCGAACGACCGATGCCCCGGCGAGCCCGAGGACCGCGACGGGATCGACGACGACGACGGTTGTCCCGACGTCGACGACGGCGACCGCGACGGCGTCCCCGATGCGACCGACGCTTGCCTCGCGGTGCCCGAAGACCGCGACGGGTTCGAGGACGGGGACGGTTGCCCCGACGCCGACAACGACCTCGATGGCATCCCCGACGTCAGCGACGCGTGCCCCATGACGCCGGAGACGCGGAACGGATACCTCGACGCGGACGGC
>CAIKNO010000229.1 GCA_903828805.1 uncultured Sandaracinus sp.
CAAGCCCGCGCTCGCGGCGGTCGGCACGCTGCTGGCGGACCGGGAGCAACCGCTGCGCATCCTCGCGATGGTCGCGCGCCAGCTTCGGATGGTGGCCCGGATGAAGCAGGCCCTCGCCGACGGGCTCCGTGGTGCCGAGGCCGCCAAGTTCGCCGGGGCCCTGCCCTTCAAGGCGAGGGACCTCGAGACTGCCGCCCGGGCGTTCGACGACGAGGCGATGCGCCGCGCGTTCCGCATGATCTCCGAGGCCGACGTGGCCCTCAAGGGCAGCAAGCGGGCCCCCGAGCTGGTCATGGAGGAGACGATCCTGGCGCTCTGCAGCGGGCGCGATCTGCCGCTCGTGAGCGAGTGGCAGCTGCGTCGCTGAAGCGCACCGAGAGCCCGCGGCGGGCATGCCCCGGAACGCGTGGCCGCCAGGGCGCATGCCCACGCGGCGTCGTGTGCAGACGGTCGCGCAGCGACGGAACGCCAAAACGGCGCATCGCTTGGAGCGACACGCCGTCGGCTGGCCCTCGACCTGGAACGAATCCGTCTGCCGGCGCCTTCGAGCACCGACACGGAGTCATCCTCCCCGTGGACAGGACGAACCCGTCATCGCATCGGGAGCCGAAGCTCCCCATGCACGGGTCTCCTCGGGCCCTTCCGGAGGGCGCCGTGCTCGCTCAGGAGGACGCGAGCGCGTCCACCTGCGCCATGAGGCGCGAGATGTAACGCGAACCGGTCCGGGCGTGGTAGACGCCCTTGGTCACGGCCTTGTCGATCTTGCGGATCGCGGCCGCGAGCGCCGCCTGGGCGACCGCCTTGTCAGACGTGTCGAGCGCCTCGCGGACCTTCTTCACGCAGGTGCGGACGTTGGTGCGGACGTGACGGTTGCGCGCGGTGCGCTTCTCGGTCTGGCGGATTCGCTTCTTCGCCGATTCGACGTTTGCCATGAGGCTCCAGGACAGGCAGTGCGCCCAGCAGGCGCGAGAGTCAGCGCGCCAAACGGGCGCGGAACGGACACGAACGAGGGGCAGGTGGTACCCGCGCGGCGGGGCGAAGTCAAGGGTCCGCCCGGCGGAGGGATCGAGGTCGCTGCCGACCTGAACCCCCGGAACTTCCCACGCCAGACGACGCCGTCCAGGATGCGCCCGACGACGACGACGGGGCCCCGGGGTGCGCCGGGCCGCCGAGCGCACCGCGGAATTTGCGGGAAGTCCTGCGGCATCGGAAGGTCCCGGCTCCATGGGCGAGCAGACTTCGGGCGGGCGGGGCGGCCTCGCGCAGCGGGCTGGCATCGTCGCCGCCGGGACCCTCGTCTCGCGGGTGCTCGGCGTGCTGCGCGAGTCGGTCATCGCGGCGTTCTTTCCCGCCGCGACGATCGACCTCTGGATCGTGGCGTTCACGATCCCGAACACGCTCCGCGGGCTGCTGGCCGAGGGCGCCGCGAGCGCGGCCTTCGTCCCCCTGTACGCGGAGCTGCGCGCCCGCGAGGGCGACGTCGCCGCCCGGGCGTTCCACGCGCGTGCCGCCGGGGCCATGCTGGTCGCCCTCGCCGCCGTCACCGCCGTGGGCGTCGTGGCCGCCCCGGCCATCGTGACCGCGTTCGCGTCGGGCTACCTCGAGGCCCCGGCGCGCTTCTCCACCACCGTCGGGCTCACCCGGCTGGTCTTTCCGTACATCTTCTTCATGGGCATGGCCGCGCTGTCCGCCGGCGCGCTCAACGCCCATCGGAGCTTCGCCGTCCCCGCGCTCGCACCGGCGCTGCTGAACGTCGCCCTGATCGCCGCCCCCGTCGCGTTCGTCCCGGCCGCCGCGGCCCTCGGACTTCCGCCGGTCGGCGCGCTCGGCCTCGGCGCATTGCTCGGGGGCGCGCTGCAGGTCGTCGCGCAGTGGCCCGCCCTGCGGCGCGTGGGTCTCCTTCAGCGCCCCCGCATCGAGCTCTCCGACCCGCACGTGCAGCGGGCGATGCGGCTGCTCGGGCCCGTCGCCGCGGGCCTCGGCGTGTACCAGCTCAACCTGATGCTCTCCCGCACCCTCGCCTCGTGGCTGCCGCAGGGGTCGCAGAGCTACCTCTGGTTCGGCCAGCGCCTCGTCGAGGTGCCGCAGGGGATGTTCGCGGTCGCCGTCGCGACGGCCGCGCTGCCGGTGCTCGCCGACCTGCGCGCGCGCGGCGATCGGGACGGACTCCTCGCGATGTTCCGGGAGGCCCTCCGGACGACGCTCTTCGTCGCGGTGCCGGCGAGCGTGCTGCTCGTCGTCCTCGCCGAGCCGCTCGTCTCGGCGCTCTATCAGCGCGGCGCGTTCGGCCGCTTCGAGACGCTCGAGACCGCACGCTCGCTCGCGTGGCAGGCCTCGGGCGTGTGGGCCGTCGCCGCGGTGCGCGTGATCGTGCCGGTGTTCCACGCCCACAACGACACCCGCACGCCCGTGCTCGCGAGCGCCGTGAACCTCGTGACGTTCGCGGCGCTCGGGGTCGCCCTCTCCCGCGCGTTCGCGCACACGGGCATCGCCATCGCGATCAGCGCCGCGGGCATCCTGCAAGGGGCCGTGCTGCTCCGGTTCCTGCGCGCGAAGCTGGGACCGCTCGGAATGCGCGAGGTGATCGCGAGCGCCGCGCGGGTCGCGCTCGCGAGCGGGGCGATGGCGCTCGCGGCGTGGAGCGTGGCGCAGCGGGGCTCGTGGCACGACGGCGCCGACGCCGCGGACTTCTTGGTCCTCGGCGCGGCGCTCGTGGCCGGTGGCCTCGTGTACCTCGGGACCGCCGCCGCGCTGAAGGCCCCGGAGCTCGGTCCCGTGATCGCGAAGGTCCGCGCGCGCCTGCATCGCCGAGGCCCCGCCGCCGGGGCCTGACCGGGAGGACGTCAGTAGTACGAGGGCGCCGACCGACCGCCCGCGGCGGCGTCGTCGAAGAGCTTGTAGAGCGCGCAGACCGCGATGGGGACCGTGAACAGCAGGCCCACGCAGCACGCCAGCACACCCATGCCCGCGATGAGCCCCACCACGAGGTTCCAGACGATCAACATCGGGTTCTCGCGCAACGTGTTCAGCGCCGAGGTGAACGCCGAGATCCCCTCGGTCCGCCCGTTGACCAGGAAGTACACGGTCAGCAGCGTGACGGGCATGAGCGCGATCCCGGGCAGGATGCAGAACAGGAAACCAAGCCCGGTCACGACGCCGGCGAGGGCGTAGTTCACGATGCTCGGCAGGGCGATGTCGAACGCCGAGAACAGATCGCCGATCACCGCGGGCTCGCCGTGGACGTCCTTCCGGATCCCCCGGAAGTAGCCGACCCCGAACGGCACGACGATGAGCCCGAGCACGAAGCTCACGACCGCCCCGAACACGCCGAGGAGGGCCGCGACGATCTGGGGGTCGATGTGGGCGGTCTGCATCACGGCGCCCACCGCGAGCGACACCACGAACAGGATGAGCCGGCTGACGAGGTTCACCACCACGCTGAGCCCGAACAGGACGGCGCCGCCGCCGACGTAGAACCCTGGGTTCGCTTTGACGCGGTCGAATCCGAACTGGAGGCTGGCGGAGAGGTCCATGGGGCGTTCGCTCGTGAAGGGGGAAGAAGACGGGGACGGATGCGCCCGTCGGGCGACGGCCCGGCCGAGAAGCCTCCGCAGGGCCTGACGTGGAGGGCGCGATGCTAGCCCATGCGCCGCGCCCGCGACATCCCCGCTCAGGCGCCGGGCGCTCGCTCGTCGAGGGACGGCCCGTCCGCGCCCTCGACCATCGCCCGGAGCGCCTCGAGCGTCGGAGGCGCGAGCGGCG
>CAIKNO010000230.1 GCA_903828805.1 uncultured Sandaracinus sp.
GCGTCGAACGCCGCGAACTCGCCCACGGTCAGCGTGCCGTCCAGCACCCGACGCCCGCCCTGCCACACGACGATCAGCGTCCCGATCGAGGAAAGGCCGAGCAGGACCGGCCACATGAGCCCGCGCATCGTCACGAGCGACATCGTCCGCGCCACGGCGTCCGCGTTGAGCGCGTCGAACCTCTGCTTCTGCTGAGCCTCCAGCCCGAGTGAGCGCACGACCCGGGCGCCCGCGACGTCCTCCTGAACCCGCTCGGCGAGGCCACCGAGGACGGCCTGCGCGTCCTGGCTTCGGCGGTAGAGCGCCCTCGAGAACCCTGCCGCGGCGAGCGCGAGCACGGGGTAAGGAATGAGCGCGAGGAGGGTCAACTCGGGCGACACCACGAACATCAGGGCGACAGCCGAAACGAACGCGAGCAACGAGTTCACGACGTTGAGACCGCCGAAGCCGATCAACAGCCGCACTTGCTGCAGATCGTTCGTCGCGCGGCTCATGATCTCGCCGACCGAGAGCCGCCGAAAGAACGACGGACCGAGGGCATGCAACCGCTGCAGCAGCGCGTTCCTCAGGTCGAACTCGACATCGCGCCCCACGTTGAACAGCTGCACGCGGGACGCGGTCCGGACGATCCATGCGAAGGCCGCGATCCCGATGACGAGAAGGGCTTGATCGCGCACCTCGGTGAGGCGCCCTTCGCGGAGTGCGTCGAGTGCGAGCCTCAACGCCCAGGGAATCCCCTTCTCGGTCGCCTGCGTGAGGACCAGGAGTCCGATGCCGCTCGCGATCCTTCCGCGGTACGGATGGAGGAGCGCCGAGTACGAGGGAGGCCCTCCGGGGGCGCCCGCCCGCGCGCCCGCCGGTTCCGCCGATTCCTTGCTCGCCACGCCGCGGGTCTAGAACCGCGACGCGTCGGAAGCAATCAAGATCGACGACGGTCCCGCCACGCCGCAAACGCGGCGAGCAGTCCGATCGCCAGCATCGCACCGCGCGCTCCGTGCCCACGCCCGGGCACGCTGCAACCGCACCCGCTCGACTGCGCCGGGCGGCAGATCCGCGTCGAAGGGTCGCTCGTCGCGACGCACGCGAACGCCGTCGGGCACGGGGTCGCGCGTGGATCGCAGAGGCGGGTGCAGTAGCGCGCGTCCCCCTCGTCGGCGCAGATGCCGCTGAGGCACTCCTCGTTCGTCGCGCACTCGCTGCCGAGGCCGCCGGCATCGGGCACACACACCTGCGCGCCGCCGGCGTCGAGGCACGAGAAGCCCGTCGGGCAGCTTCCCGCTCCATCGCAAAGCTGCGTGCAGAAGCCGTCGCCGGTGAGCGCAGCGCAGAGGCTGGAGGTGCAGTCGTCGTTCATCTCGCAGGGGTCGCCGAGGGTGCCGGACTGCTGGCACGAGCCGCAGCCCGGCAGCGAGCCCACCTGGCACGCGTATCCGTCGGCGCAGCCCGCCGCGCCGCCGGGGATGCACGGCGTGCTGCAGGTGCCGGACGCGCAGTAGCCCGACGCGCAGTCGGAGCTCGCTCCGCACACCGCGCCGAGGGCACCCCCGCCGGGGTCGCCCGCGACACACACGCCGCTGCCGCTGCCGCAGCTGCCCGTCGCCTCGCCACTGCAGAGGAAGCCCGCAGGACACGAGGTGGGCGTGAGCCAATCGCAGGTCTGTGAGCAGCGCCCCGCGAGGCAGAGCCCCGTCGTGCACTCGGCGGCCGTGCCGCAGTCCGCGCCGAGCGGCCCGCCGACGACCGGGCGCGCCTCGCACGCGCCGGTCGACGTGTTGCACCGGTCCGAGGGCGCGCAGTCGGTGTCGGAACGACAGCCGGTCGGTCCCCCTCCGCCCATGGTGCCGGTGCACGTCGGATTGCGGCCGGAGACGCGCACGCACTGCCCGCCGACCCCGGTGATGTTGACGCACGTGTCGCCCGCGCAATCGGCCGACGAGGTGCAGGCTCGACCGCAGTAGCCCATGCCGTCGGGGTATCCGAGGCAGACGCCGCCCGCGGCGCAATCGGCGCCGCTCGAGCACGGGGAGCACACGGTGCCGTCCCCCATCGGCGTCGACGAGACGCACGTGCCCGCGGTGCACGTCTGACCCGCCGGGCAGCCGGTCGTCGTGCAGTCGGTGCCCGACCCGGGATACAGCGCGCAGATGCCGTTCTGGTCGTCGGCGTTGATCATCGACACGCCCCCCGAGTACGCGAAGTACATCGTGGCCGAGCCATCGCTCGAGTGACCGAGGCCGTAGTAGTGCCCCCCCTCGTGAAGAACGATCGAGTACGCGTTCACCGACGATCCGCGACCGGGCGACATCGTCCAGGTGTAGTCGCGCCCGTTGAGCTCCATGTCCGCTTCCTGGATGGCGCGGAACCACTGCGGTCGAGTCACGCCGATCGCGTTGCTGTCGTACGCCCAGCCCGTCTCGACCCATCCGATGGCCGAGCGTCCGTCGCCGGCGACCGGGCGCGTCGACACGCGGCCCCCGTACGACGTCGTCAACCTCGTGCAGGACACACGCGTCCAGTCATCCATCGCCTGTCGTACGATCGTCTCCGTGGCGTCGACCCCGAGATCGGCCGAGCCCGGCGTCGAGAGCACGTAGGGAACGGCCCCCGCCCACACGGGCCGCGCGCCGTCGATCGGAGCCCACGCCGAAGCGTCACTCCGGGGCCCCCACGCGAGCGCGACGGCCAGCCCCAGCAAGAGCATCGCGTGCCGCTTCATCGCCCGCCTCCGAGCGACTGCGTGCTCTCACCGGAACCATCCGGAAGGGCCGCCACTTGTGCGGCGGTGTCGCGCACGTAGTCGAGGAACGCCTCGAGCGGCATCGCGCGGCGCCCGCCCTCGGACACGGTCATCGGACCGCGCTCCCACGATGCGAGCCCGATCGCGGAGAGGTCGCGAACGACGACGTCCGTGGCCTCGCCGACGCCATGTCGAACCTCGAAGTGACCCTGGCACATCGCGTAGGTGCGGAGACTGCCGTCGTCCGTGCGTCGCAAGAACACGACGACGTCCTCCCCGGCGCGGTAGCGCGGCGTGCCATCGATCCAGGTGCCGATCCCCTGCGGCGTCGTCCCGCCGAGTTCCTCGATCCGCACCACGTCGTCGCCCGCGCCCTTGAGCCATTCGCGCACGCGCAGGAGCACGATCGTGTGCGGCTCCGCGGCGGGGCCGGAGACCTCGAGCCGTACCCCCACGCGTTCGACCGTCCCCCTCACGATGAGGTCCGAGTCACGCACCAGCGACTCCAGCGGCACCTCCCGCATGACCGTCGCGTGCGCGGAGGGCACATTCGTCGAGCCGAGAGCGAGCACGAACGCGAGCGTCGCCGCCGCCTTGAACCTTCGTCGGGCCTTCACCATCGTGGACTCCTCGCCGCCGCCGAGCGGTCGAACCCCGAGCGTACCAACGGCGCGGGGTGCCCGTCGAGCGTCACGCGGGAGGCGACGATCGAGGGCGACTCAACGAAGGCCCGCGAGGGCGCCCCGCTCGATGACGCCCCAGGTCTTGTGATTCTTTCCGGCGACAGCCGTCATGCCGAGGCCCTCGTACAGGCCGGGGACCGCGAAGAGGATCCCGCTCGCAGCCCGGAGCGCGGGCTCGAGCGAGAGCTGGACCTCCTCGAGTGGCAGGCCCGCCGGGACGAGCAACTTTCCGAAGACCGCCCGGTGTTCGGTCGCCGGCTCGTGGTCGTGCCGGACGAGCGTGTCACCGGCCGCACATCGCGCGCAGATCTGCTCGACGCGCGCGCCGTGCTCGAAGAGCACGACCCCCTCGGGCAGCGCCTTGCCCACCTCCGCGAGTTGACCTGCCCGTTGCTCGAGCGCGACGAAGCGAATGCGCTTCTCGCCTCCCTCGGACAGCACCCCGAGGAGCGGGAAGATCGGCACCGCGCGCCCTTCGTGCGGCATCGTGCCGACCGGGGCGGCCCCGAAGAGCACGACGTCCCCCCAGTCCGCCACGGCCTCGCGGAAGGTCGGGCTTCGCACGACCCCGTGCACGGGCGAGAGGGGCTGCACCCAGACGCGCTCGAACCCGACCGCTTCGTCGGGGCCGACGGCCGCCCATCCGTGGCCCGGCGCCCGGCTGGGAAGGCGGAGCTGAACGGGCGAGAGGCCCGGCACGAAGGGCAGCGCCCCCTCCTCGCGCTCCACGGGCATCCCCAGCGCCACGAACGCCGCCGCCGCTCCGTCGGCGTCTCCCGCGCCAATCGCCGCCGTCGCGGTGTGGAAGTGCACCGCCCGCCCCGTCGCGCCGAGGTCTCGGGCCTTCTGAAAGGCCACGAGCGCAGCACGGAACCGACCGGCGAGCGCATGGCAGAGACCGAGATCGATCATCCACGAGGCACGCGCCCCGTGGGCGCGGACAGCCTCCTCGAAGAGCGCCACGGCCGCCGCGTCGTGGGAGGGTCCGAGGCGCCGGAGCACGTTGGCCCGTGCGACGCGAAGCGCCCCGCCCCGATCCGCGTCGGCGGCCCCGACGTCATCGAGCACGGAGAAGCAAGCCTCGAGCTCACGGGCCGCGTCGGTCAGCGGTCCCTCCGAGAGCGGAGGACCGTCGGGTCCCCGGAGTTCGTCCACCCTCACGAGCGCGGTGCCAGCCGCCGCCGCCACCGCAGGATCGAGGCGCCCGAAGCGCTGCAGGATGAGCCACGCGTCCTCGCCAGCCCCCGGACGCGCCGGCGATGCCTGAAGGAGCATCGACCACACGGACGCCACCTCGACGTCCTGTCCGATGTGCGCGCGGAAGGGCGCGAGTTGCGCCCACGCATCGTCCACGGTCGACGCCGAGAGAGCACGCTCCATCGCACGCTGAAGTTCGCTCATCGCGCGCGCAGTATGCGGCCGAAGGTGCAGCCCGCCAGCCGTCTCGGGCCGGACGCGCGCGGCGGCCGCGTCCCATCAGAATCGTACAACGGACGATGGAGTCCGCGTGTTCCGCCGGCCGTCAGGGCGTCGCTGGAGGACGGGCGGCGAGCGTGACGGTCGTGTCGCCACTGAGCAGGCCCGCGCCGAGGGTCACCGACACCCGCACACGCTGCCCGACCGTGCGCGACCCGACGACCCGCTCGAATTCTTCGGGCGTCCGAACGTTCACGCCGTCCACCGCCGTGATGATGTGGCCGTTCCACGGGATTCGAAGCCGAGACACGGCGGGTGGAGGAGCATCGGCCGCGCCGAGGATTCCGGCGCGCTGCGCGGGCGAGCCAGGCTCGGTCCGCCGCACGACCACCCCTTGCGCACCCTCCGCCGCCCACGCCTGAACCACCACTCCGAAGAAGGGGGGCGGGGGAACGTCGGCGGGACTCCGGACGACCGAGGACGAGGCGTTGTCCGCAGGGGACTCGCCGACGACGGCGTCGCCCGCTGCGCGGGACGTGGTGTCGCGGACTCGCCGCGCATCGCGGACCCGCGCCAGGACCTGCAGGACGTAGTTCGACGGGACGGCGAAGCCGATCCCGTGACTGCCTCCGGTCCTCGAGAGGATCGCGGTGTTCACGCCGACGACGTGACCTCGACGGTCGACGAGCGGCCCTCCCGAGTTCCCTGGATTGATCGGCGCGTCCGTCTGGATGAGGCGATGGGCCATGCCCCCCCCGATGCCGGGGACATCCCTCCGCGCGCTCACGATGCCCTCGGTCAGCGTGCCATCGAGACCGAATGGGCTGCCGAAGGCCAGCACCGTCTGACCGACCTCGACCCGGTCCGAGTCGCCCAGTTCCAGCGGCGGCGACGGGATGGCGCCGCGGACCTCGAGGATCGAGAGATCGTGGCTCGGATCGACCTCGAGGATCGTCGCCTGACGCGTGGTGCCGCTGCCGAAGCGCACCTGAACATGCCCGCCGACCCCGCCGCCACCTTCGACGACGTGGGCGTTCGTGACGATCCATCGCTCCGGACCCGCGACGAATCCCGACCCCGTGGAGGGGCCCGCCACCACGGACACCGTACTGACCTGGAGACGCCGGGCCAGCGTCACGCGCCGCGACTCCGTCAGTTCCTGCGCGGCGGCCGGTGACGCGAGGGGGACGCAGGGCAAGACGACACAGCCGACGGCGACGGCGACGAGGACACGAACGCAGCGCGTGCCGGCTCCGCGACGAGATGCCTGGGCGACCACGCGGTCCACGAGGGAAGTGTTCATGGAAGTCTCCGGGCCAGGGTTCGAACCACTCGGCGAGTCTCTGAGGCCGTGCGGCGCATTCGTCCAAGGAGGATACGCTCCGGGACGCCCATTCGCTTCCCCCGTCCGGCAGGAATCCAACGCAGCCCCCGGACCGGGAGCGTTCGTGCCCGACCCGCCCTCCACGTGGGGCTCGGGTCGAGCCCCCCTCAGCCCGCGGCCCGCGACCTCGCCGAGAGCAGGCGCTCCGCCGCGATGGTGGGCGGGAGATGCCCCGCCGCGACCGCCTCCTCCAGGGATGCCGCCGTCGACCGAATCGCCGGGTCCGAACGCCAGCGGACCAGCACGCTGTCCTCGGCCGCCCCCCACATCGCGGACACCGCCTGGCCGGCACGGCGCGCCGCGAGACGGCCTCCCAGTTCGAGCGCGCGCCGATGGTCGAGCACCGCGTCCCAGACCGCCTCGAGGTTCGTGCCCTCGGTCGAGCTCGCCGTGACCACTTCGGTGGTCCACCCCTCGAGCGTCGGCGCGAGGTACCGGAGCGCAGCGCGCACCTCACCCGCCGTCACCTCGGCAGCCGTCCGCATCACGCCATCGGCTTTGTGCACGACGACCACGTCGGCGAGTTCGACGATGCCCCGCTTGATTCCCTGCAGCTCGTCGCCCGAGCCCGGAAGCCACATCAGGACGAACGTGTCGACCATCGAGGCGACGGCGACCTCGCTCTGCCCGACGCCCACCGTCTCGACGATGACGGCATCGAAGCCGGCCGCCTCGAGCACGATGATCGACTCGCGGGTGCGCCGGGTCACACCGCCGAGCGCGCCTCCACTGGGCGAGGGCCGGACGAACGCGAGGGGATCGCGCGCAAGCCGGGTCATGCGCGTCTTGTCACCCAGGATGCTTCCGCCGGATCGGGCGCTCGTCGGGTCCACCGCGAGCACGGCGACGCGCGTCCCACCCGCGGTCAACCTCGAACCGAGCGCCTCGAGCAACGTGCTCTTCCCCGCCCCCGGAACGCCCGTCAGTCCGACCCTCAGGGCCCTCCCTCCATACGGCAGCAGCCGGGTCAACACGTCCCCCGCGAGCACGCGGTGCCGCTCGGCGCGGCTCTCGACGAGCGTCAGCGTCCGACCCAGCACCGCCCGGTCCCCTTCGAGGACCCCACGGACGTAGTCATCGACGGACAGCGCGTGCAGGGACGACATCGTTCAGTCGTCCGGGTGCCCCAGGTGCCCCGCCAGCAACGCGAGCAGCGACGTCGCAGCATCGGGAATGACGGTCCCGGGACCATAGATGGCCGTCGCGCCGGCGGCGAGCAGCGCGTCGTGATCCTTGGGCGGGATCACCCCCCCCGCCACGATCAGCACGTCGCGCCGGCCCGCGTCGTCGAGCGCCTTGCGCAACGCGGGAACGAGCGCGAGATGGCCCGCGGCGAGCGAGCTCACCCCGACCACGTGCACGTCGTTCTCGACCGCCTGCCGCGCGGTCTCTTCGGGCGTCTGGAAGAGCGGGCCGACGTCCACGTCGAACCCGAGGTCGGCGAACGCGGTCGCGATGACCTTCTGTCCGCGGTCGTGACCATCCTGCCCCATCTTCGCGACGAGGATCCGAGGACGGCGCCCCTCATGCTGCTCGAAGCGCTCCGCGCGCGTTCGAACACCCCGCACCAGCGCTTCGTGCTCGGCCATCTCACCTCCGTAGACCCCGGAGATCGACCGCGGAACCGCCTCGTGCCGGCCGAACACCACCTCCAGGGCGGCGGTGATCTCCCCGACCGTGGCGCGCGCACGCGCCGCCTCGATCGAGAGTTCGAGAAGGTTGCCCTCGCCGGTGCGGGCGCACACCGTGAGCGCGTCGAGCGCACGGGCGACCCTCGCGGCGTCGCGGGTGGCGCGCAACTCGACCAGTCGGGCCAGCTGCGCTTCGCGCACGGCGCGGTTGTCGACCGAGAGGATCTCGACGTCCTCGGCCTCGGTCGGCCGGTGCACGTTCACGCCGACGATCGGTCGTTGACCGGTGTCGATCCGTGCCTGGGTGCGCGCGGCCGCCTCCTCGATGCGCAGCTTCGGAATGCCGTCGCTGATGGCCTGCGCCATCCCGCCGCGCTCGGTCACCTCGGCGATGTGCGCGCGCGCCCGCTCGGCGAGTTCGTGGGTCAACCACTCCACGTAATACGAGCCGCCCCACGGGTCGATCGGACGGATGGTTCCGGACTCCTGCTGCAACAGCAACTGGGTATTGCGGGCGATGCGGGCGGA